>CAZVNK010000077.1:0-5453 GCA_964628115.1 uncultured Ignavibacteriaceae bacterium
AGTCTTGAGAAGTCCCGTATACAGGTAAATATATCCCCCGGGGGCCGCAAAGGCATTGACCTGATCCGATTCGATCACGGCGAAATGATAGTCGATATCGCGGCGGTCGCATTGCTCGACGATGCGGTTGCCGATTCGTGTGACGTAGGCGTTCCAGGCCGAATCCGCGAACATTTTGTTTTGTGCGCGGACTTCGGTGTCCATGTTCTGCCCGATCGTGACTTCCGTGTCGGACCCGATAAGAATCAGTGACTGCTTTCCTCCGGGACCAGTGGTGGCACACCCCAGAAGAATCGCCAGCACGATCAACGGCAGGAGTTTCAGCACTCCCCGCATGGCAACCTCAGATCTTAATTTTATCCGCAATATCGCCGATTATCGGCAGTTTGTATTTTTTGCCTTGCAGACCGAAGATGATCCCGGCGACTGAGGCACCGAGGGCGATAATAATGACCATTTTCCAAACCATTCCGGACAGCCCGGGGATAAGAAACAGCAATGCCAGCAATTCGATCAGAAACAGGATCAGCCCCTGCCTGCTGTGGAAACGGGCCTGTTCGTTGTCTCGCATCTGCAACAAAGGCACCAGACATAAAAAGGGAATATATGACAGAACGGCCGCGATTACTCCGCGATCCCGGTCCTGTTCCTTACCGGACGTCTGTCCCTGATCGGTATCATCGAGGCTGGGGATTTCCGACTTGCCGGTGGCGCCGTCATCTTGATTGAAGAAAGAATCCACCATATCCGCTCCATGGTTAAACCTGCCAAAAGATTTCCTTGTCCCGCTCCGGGATATCAACGACAATCGGGTCGTCGGCAGGCCATTTTTCCAGCAATTCCTTCCCGGTATACAGTGAAACGAAGAATTTCGCCCGCCCGCTTCCGCCGACAAACAATTTCTCCCGTGCACACCGTATCTCAAGAATTTTATCAAACCGATATTCGAAACCGCCGCTTTCGCCGTGCGCACCCTCTTTAAGATCGATGGTCGCGCTTGTCTCGGAACCGAAATCGACGACCACGCGGTACCGGTCGGAATCATTTAAACGAAATCGAGAATCAAAGTCAAGGCGAATATAAAAATGCTCATAATCAAAGGCGAAGTAGACACCCATCAGATGACGATCGGTCCGATGCATGGCTCCTCCCGCCCGCAGACAGTCGTAATGTCCAGCTCCGCTCCATTCATAATAATGCGTCAGCAATCCGTCAATCTCGGGACTGAGCAGGGATTCCGGAAGCGTCAGGTACGATTCGGTTTTCCCCTTGTGAATCGGCTTGTTCAAAGACGGCGGGACATCCAGCCCAAGCATGGTATACACCGAGCGCAGGTGTCGGCGAAAGAGCTTGTCGAATTGCTCGTTATGCGCGCCGATATGTTCGTCGCCGAACCACCAGCACCAATCCGAGCCCTCGGCGATATAAATCTGTTTCCATGCCAGAGCCTGCTTTTCCCGGTCGATATCGGGATGCGCCTTCTCATAGTCAGTCAATGCTTTTCTGGTTTGTGACAACAAATCCCAGGCGGCATTGTCTTCGTGATGCCCGATCCAGATGCGGAAATTATGATTTATCCACGAACCGGCAAACAGCGACGGCAGAGTAACCGGGGTCAGCGTTCGAGCGGCATCTGAAAACCCGATGGTTTCAATTTCAGGATCATCGCCCAACGCATCATACAATCCCTCCAGAAATTCGCGACCGTCGTTGAGAAAATACTCCCAGGCATTTTCTCCATCGAGAATGATCGGGACGACGTGTTCATCGAGTTTTCCCATTAGCAGTTTGCGTATCTGTCTGAGGTTTTGCATGAAATCATTAATGGCGCGTTCGGCGGGCCAGCTGGAATAGACGAATCCGACACGATCGGACAGCCCGCGATCCCGGAAAAACAGCTTGATATCGGGCGCACCCTGAAAGGCATAGGCGCGATGCGGCGAGTGTTTCTGCGGATTCATGCCGGATTTCATCAGGGAATTGATCAGGACTTCCTCATCGGTGGCGGCCCAGGTAATACCGATTTCCGACATTAAACGCAGAGTCTCCTCCGAGACCGATCCTTCCGACGGCCACATCCCGGGAACCGGGGCATCGAATAGCTGACGAAATTTCTCCGCCGATGCCTGCAAATGCCAGCGGGCATCCTCGGGATGCTGGAAGCGTCGTTCGGGCAGAGGCTCCTCCGGCAGAGATTCCCGGGCGCTGTCGGTATCGATCAGCAGAGGCAAAATGGGATGATAGTACGGCGTAAACGACAGGTCAATTCGTTTTTCCTGATACAAACGACGATAGGTCGGGATAATACGTTTCATCAAATCCATTTGGAAATCCAGCACTTGACTTCGTTCCTCACCGGTGAAATCTCTGCCCTTGTCGAACAACTGCTTGACCGGCTCCTCGGTTCGGAACATGGGATCGATCCATACCAGATTCGACCACACCTGCAAATCCCGCCATTCCGACGTGGAGAAGATTTCAATCGCCAGGTCGATATCGGCGCCGCAACTTTCCTTTTTACGATGCAACTGGCGATAACGGCTGTACGGTTCGATCATGGTCTGATAAGGCGCCGAGAAAAAAGTATCGAGAATTTCCCGTTTCTGTTCGGGAGTCAGGGTGCGGGCCGAAAGCCGTGACAAATCCAAATGACGATCGGTGTACCCGTCGCAGTACATCTGAATCTGGTCTACCAGTGAAGGAACGAGATTGAACGTCGCTCGCACACGTTCATTCCGGGCCGCCATCAACGGCATATCAAGATAATCCTTGATGCCGTGCAGGCGCACCCAGGGCATATCGAATGACGTGGTTTCGGGATTCAGATAGAACGGCTGATGCATATGCCAGAGAATGGCAACCCGTAGTTTTTCATGCCCCGACATACCGATACACTCGCCTAACGTGTGGTGTTATCGAACATCCAACTGCATGGTCAGTTGTGACGCCGTGCGGAAATAATCGGATCCGGAATATTTATCCTTCAACTCCGCCACCATCAGATCGGCCTGTTCCTTGTCGCCCAGTTGCACATAGCAACGCACCGCTCCGAGATAATAATCCGGCGCGGATGGAGATTCGGGATAATATGCGACGGCCTCGCGGTATTTTTCCGCCGCCTGCGCGTAGTCACCCTTGTTTTCATAACCGGCGGCAATACCCGCGATGGCGGACGAGGTGGTTAATTTATCCGCGTGAAATTTATCGACATACTTTTGATAGGCACTAATGGCTTCGTCATACCGGCGGCTGTTGTAATACGTGTTGGCCATATAGAACTGAGCTCGTGCCGCCATGCGGCCGCCGTATGAGTCGACGATGTCCTGGAAATCGGCCACGGCCACGGCGTAATTTTTCCGCTCCATTTCCATCAGCGCGCGTCCGAATGCCTGCTGGGCATCGTCGGATTTGGTCGTTTGCGAATTGAAATAATACACCACGCCGACAATAACGATAATGATCGCCACCGCGGCAATGGTCAGGACCTGCCAGTTATCGAGAATCCAGTCTCGTGACTGAAGGACAAATGTCGTGAACTTGTCCTCTTTTATCTGCTGTTTTGTTATTTTCACCTTCGTGCGCATTTTCTTTTCTCAACTCGTTATGGGATCATGTGTTGGATATCGGCCGATTTGTCGAAATCCTTATCGGTAAATAAAAAACGGGGCCGAACCGAACGACCCCGCTTTCATTATTCGCATGTTAAAAATAGCCGGTGAATGACAGATTTATGTGGTGATCCTTCCATTCATTCTTGCCGAGCAAAACTTCCTGATCCGTGTATATCTCCTGTTCATACGTCGAATAGGTATACGCGAAATCAAGCATGATTTGCGTAAAGTGGAATCCAAACCCCAAGGCAAGACTGTGTCCGACAACCTTGTTTTGATCGTAATCAAAGCGATAGAATATTCGAGTGGAATCGTTATTGGCGCCAGGTCCTTTCTGACCTTCATAAACAATAGAGACGTCTCGAATACTTCCCTCAGGAAACTCCTCGTTACGATATCCGACACGCACCGGGATTTGTGCGAAAGGAGCATTGAAGACGTATTCCGTTCCAAGCCGAAACTGCCAGACATCACTCCAATTGGGATCAAACGGCGTATAAAACTCAGTTCGGTCACCATCGGCGCTTAAATATAGACTGTCGAGCAGTTTAATCTGTTTTCCATGAAAGGCCCGGTATTCCACGTCGGCAGACATCAACCAGTTATCCCGGACATTGTAGGCAAGTCCGGCGCCGATAATAAACGGCATTTCCAATTGAGATGTCATATCGTCCACATAAGCGGTCTCGGTATAAAACATATGCAGACTAACCGTGTCCAAACCGTCAACATATACATCCGAGCCACCGGTTAAATACGGGAGGCCGTTTTTCGTCGACAGCCAGACGGTGGTTGAGTCCGCTTCTCCTTCGAGATTAAACGGCGTTTTCAGGACCAATCCGGCACGAAGGTTGTCACCGGTATACAACAGCCCCAACGTGGTGTTGAAACCGGTATAGGTGCTTGAATCATAGATATTGATGTTACTCTCATAAACTACCGGGATTTCATCTTCAACCATCATGCTGTCGTAATAATATCTTTTTTCTTCGGTGATGACTTTGCCGTAATAAATATTTCCGGTCAATCCAAACGACAATTGCTTATAAATCCTGGTTCCAAAACCGATCTGGACGGAATTGATACTGCCGTGCCGATCATAATAGGCATTCGGTTCCGGATTATCGTCGAATCGTTCCGGCATAAGACTCTCGGCAAACTTGGAATAGGTATCGAAATTCCGCGTGTACCCAAAATCGAGGACAAAATGATGTCCTTTTATACGCATCGGAGAAATAAAATGCCAGTTATTAATGCCGCCGTATTCACCTTCGTGATCATACGTATCATACAGCGAACCGTTATTGTAATAACTCAGTTCCCCGCGCGGCATAAGATAACTATAGCTGAAATTCACAAGTGTTTTTTCATGGATATATAATCCGGCCGGATTCCAACTTCCGGCGGTTCCATCGTCGGAAACCGCCAAAAATGCCTGACCCATGCCCTCAGAGCGTGCACCGCCGCCAAAGAAGTTAAAACTCAATCCTTGTTGTTGTGCAAAGGCTGTCGTTGTGAGGAACAAAACAACCAGTATGGCGCTCTTTGACAACGACAATTTCATATTTTATGTTCCTCCCGGTTAGGCGAATCGTCTTCGCATTTTTAACATGTCTTAGTCTGCATAAATTTAGACGAAAAATATAACCTCTGCATCCAATGCTGTCAAACGGTTTTATCATAATTTTTCTCTTTTATATGTCATACTGATACACGACTGAGGCGGGATTGGCTGTTGGCAGAACGCCATTTAGGCCGAGGTGATCGATATCACACGAAAGGCGCGACCGTTTTGAGATAGGGCCGATACCGGTCATCGGGCATATACGCACTGGGAATAAC
>CAZVNK010000077.1:5463-6286 GCA_964628115.1 uncultured Ignavibacteriaceae bacterium
CCCGCTTTCACCCGCCGGAGGTTATTTGCCGTCGTTTTTATGTGACCGTGCGGCGGATTGACGAACCAGCTTTTTGACGGCCATGGAGCTGTCCCATTTCTGAGCGACATACGATTGTAATGCGAAGTCGATCAAATCATCGATTTCTTTTCCCTCGAAATGGGAGATCGCTTTCAATTTGCCGAGATGTTCCTGGCGAATCCAAATCGGCTTGCGGCTCCATCCATCGCCGGAGCGATCGATCTTGACATTGGAAATGTAAATTGATTTATCCACGGCTTCAGGTGAAACCGGTTTTGGTTCGGTTTTTTTAATAATGCCCATGGTCTACCCCGTTTTGGTTTGCAATGTCAGGCACATGGCTGACCGGACAGCGCTCTTGATTGCCCGGCCATACCGTTTTTATTCCGGGTCAGGGAGATTGACCGGTTGCGGCGGACCGATAGTCACCCTCGTCCCTTCCACGTCATCGAGGCACCGACCGGTCAGCTCGTTGCCGAGAATCGCGGCGGCACAGGCGTTCAAACCTTCGTGAAGTTCCCCCTGGCGGACCGTCTGTGCCCAGATCGTGTGACGTGCCTTGAGCACGTCGTCGAAATGCCCGATATATCCCCGGTCGATCATCATCTGTTTCTTGCGTTCTTTTTCTTTCCAGTTGACATGAGCGGTGAGAATGTATACGCCTCGAGAACCGGGATCGAGACTTTCCATCACGGAGATGATATAGCGGTTATGCGAAGTGAACAGCCGCACCGCCAGACGAATGCGCAAGCCGGTGCCGGATTCCTGTTCGCCCTCATCGGCTGGAAAGGCTCTGATACAT
>CAZVNK010000077.1:6296-9065 GCA_964628115.1 uncultured Ignavibacteriaceae bacterium
CGTCAACATCGGGATAATCGGGAAACGGCATCTGCTCAAGCCAGTCGAGCAGTTCGCTTCGGATGCTTTCGATATCCATCAGCGGCTCGCGCTTTTTCAACTCATCGAGCACGGCTTTTCTGGTATTGTCGCTAATCGGCATGTTTCTCTCCGATTATTCCACACAATTTTGGTTTACCTGCTATCAATATATTATCGGCTTCGTTATCGAGATATTGACAGAGAAGCCGGTAAGATCATTTCGTCCGCCGCGGCGGATTCCGGCCCTGCCTTATGCCTACTTATATCTTTGTATCGTATGCCGTTACCTCAATTTCAAAATGGGTTCGTTTCGCAATTTCGAAAAAACGATTGTCCGGATGACTTGGGTTCGTTTCCCTTAAA
Organism: uncultured Ignavibacteriaceae bacterium; assembly: GCA_964628115.1. GTDB lineage: Bacteria > Zixibacteria > MSB-5A5 > GN15 > PGXB01 > JAFGAL01. The sequence goes on from CAZVNK010000077.1 coordinate 6,681, forward strand.
AAGGCTGTGGTTGTAGTACCTTGATAGCGAAAATGCATAGTCATGTCTACAAGACCTCCCTTCATATTATAGAGTCGTTGCGTTATCACCAGCAGTTTGGTAGTGAAATTGACGGGGATTAGTTTCTTCATGCTGAGCATGAAGTGTCAGGACCCGCCCTTCGAAAACTTCCTTCGAAAACTCAGGACCTTTGGCAGGGTCTCCGACAAGGGTCGCTGACCTACGCAAAGAAGAGTAGGACGCGCTGCGCGCGCTTGATGTAGGGGCGTGGTTGGCAGGCAGGAGTTTGTTTAAAATGCGATGGCGTGAATAATGTATGTGGTGCCCCGCCGCTCGCGGTGGGAAAAACGGAATTTGTGTTATGAGAATCCGGCAATCTCACAGCAGAGCTGTGAGTGACCGGGCCCATAGAAAACATATCATTGTCTGAGACACGAAAAATACCAATGTTGCCTGTCTGAATACACTGTATCATCAAATTATCGAACTGGCATACACTAATGTTTATTATGTCCTTTACATCCTGTAGATCTTTGCAATTAATGTGATAACTGCTGTTTTTCCAAGCCGCAGAAAGCTCACTGCCCAGGTCTCTCAACGGACGATGTATATTATATTCAAAATCAGTTCTCATTTGCGGGCCGAAATATCGTTCTGTCATTGCGATATTTCGATTCAGATTATTATTCCATTCATGCAACAGCTGATTATAGTCATCAAAACATCTGTTAAGCGCCTCGCCCCGGTTGTTTTCACATAGTCTATTAAGAATCAATTGCATGCGGTACATTCTCTTGTCAATTAACCTGCTCAGTTCATCAAAAAACGCTGTGGCTCGTGCTCTTTCAGTTTCGAGAAGAGTTGCCCGATTTTGGTATTTCCAGGATGCCTGTTGATAGCGATGCGTTAAGTAGCCACCGACTATTGTTGAGAATAAAAAGGTAACAAACAGCAACGCAATTTTTTCGACGAATTTCGAATCTGATTTCATCAATCCCTCCACTTTTTCAATACCCCCGGCAGGAATCGAACCTGCGGCCAATGGTTTAGGAAACCACTGCTCTATCCCCTGAGCTACGGGGGCATGAATATCTATTCGGAATCGTACGTGATCAGACTGAGAATGTCATACCCGCCCAGCCGGTTGTGCCAGGGCAGATACGACAGATCGATCAGCGCCGTGATGCCGGCGACCGTGCCGCCCATGCGTTCCACCAACTTGCAGGTGGCCTCCAGCGTCCCGCCGGTGGCGATCAAATCATCGACGATCACGACCGAGTCGCCCTCGCTGACGGCGTCGGAATGAATCTCGATCGTGGCGGAACCGTACTCGAGGTCGTAGGTCTGTTCGATGGTGTCGCCGGGCAGTTTGCCGGCCTTGCGCACCGGGATCAATCCGACCCCGATTCGGTCGGCCAGGGCGCCGCCGAAAATGAAACCGCGCGATTCAATGCCGATGATTTTATCGACTTTGCGCTTTCGGCAGAATTCGTGCATCCGGTTGATGGCTTCACCGAACGCTTCCGGATCGAGAAGCAGAGTGGTGATGTCGCGGAAAACTATCCCCTCCTTGGGGAAATCGGGAATGGACCGTATGGCGGATTTGAGATCAATCACAACGCACCCTTATATTCGATGTTGAAGGCGTTGAACCCCTGCGATTCGGTGTACCAGTCGATATTGACGTCGGAGATATGAGAATAGGTGGGACCGACTTTGATAACGTCGATAAAGTCGTTCACGATTCCTTTCTCTCCCTCCACGACGACTTCGACCGAACCGTCGGGCAGGTTGGCGACATAGCCGGTGACGTTGTACTGCCGGGCGATTTTCAGGCACCAGTAGCGAAAGCCTACCCCCTGGACGACCCCGTCGAGCTTGACCTTGGCGCCGATTAACGGCATAGTCTATTTTCCTGCCAGTTCAAACGCCCGCCTGACCGCGATAGCGGGATCCTCGTAGCGCTCGATGTCATCGGAGATATTCCATGCCGACAGCGAAACCAACGGCTTGCTGAGTTTGAGACAAAAGGCCATCTCCGAAAGCGTTCCGAATTTTCCGGGAAGCGCCACCACCGCGTCGGCGGTTTTAATGATTACCAGATTCCGTGCTTCACCGATGCCGGTCGGTATCGCCACGTCGATAAACTCGTTGGCATCGCGACGGTTGTTGCCGGGAAGAATCCCGACGGTCAGCCCCTGTTTTCGTTTTGCCCCTTTTGCGGCCGCCTCCATAATACCTCCCAGGCCGCCGCAGATCAGTACACCCCCGTTTTCCGCAATGGTCATACCGACTTGTTCCGCAAGATTCTTCATTTTCTTGTTACACTTGCCGGCTCCCACTACGGCGATTAATGGTTGCTGATTCTTCGCCATTACATCCCAT
>CAZVNK010000077.1:9075-9811 GCA_964628115.1 uncultured Ignavibacteriaceae bacterium
CTTTCTATTAGCTGGCATAAGGGGGCCCCTTTCTAATGGTTCATCATTAGTAGAGGAAGCATGAGAATCCTGGTCCCCGGTGCCTGCGCGAGAAGTGAATGAGAAAGAAAAATCGGGGCGACTGGATTTGAACCAGCGACTCCTTAGTCCCGAACCAAGTGCGCTACCAGGCTGCGCTACGCCCCGATTTAAATCGCCCCCTAAAATACACAATCGGCACATTTAGTCAAGCTATTTATATTCGGATTAAAGGGAATTAAAATCGCAGTTTGACGTTTTTAATGCGGTTAAACGATTCCTGGTGGGTGAAATTCATTTTCAACGGCGAAATCGACACCAATCCGTTCGAAACCGCCTCAAAATCCGATCCCTCGACATTGTCCCAGGTGGATTCGCCGGCGATCCAGTAATAATGTTTGCCGCGCGGATCGGTTTTTTCGATAACCACGTCGTTGTAGCGACGTTGCCCCAGACAGGTGTAACGGTAGCCATTGAATCGGGAGCCGTCGAGAATCGGGAAATTCACATTGAGAAAGATATCCGAGGGAATTTCCAGCTTGTTATATTGCCGGATCAGTTTCGCCACGAAACGGGCCGCCGGGAGATAGGAATCAAGATTGAGCGAATCGGAGTTTGAGACGGCCATCGACCGTATCCCCATCGTGGCGCCTTCGATAGCGGCGGCGACGGTTCCGGAATAGGTGACATCCTCGCCCATATTTGCACCGTGATTGAT
>CAZVNK010000078.1:0-1391 GCA_964628115.1 uncultured Ignavibacteriaceae bacterium
GATCAGTCCTTGCTTTTTAAGATATTAACTGGATAATAAAGCGATGGTTCCGACGCGGCGCAACTATTTTTTGCCGGAGACCAGCTTGGGAAGCTCTTCGCGGGCCATTGCCAGCAGTTCCTCGCGATCGATACGATCGGCGATTTTCTTGGCAAGTTTCTCGGCCAGCAGTTCCGCCAGGTAATTGCAAAAATGACGGATTTCTTCCGGATCGACTCCCCCAACGGGGACTTTCAGCCGCCCGGTGGCTTCTGCCGGATCGGTCTCCGCAACCGCCGTCGCCTTCGGCATTGGCTCGTTTTCGGCTTGCACGGCACGATCTTCAACCGACTGCTCGTCGGTCATCTGATCCATTTCCGCTTCGAACTGCGATTTCAAATCCTGTTCGCTGACCTTGTCGTCAGGTGACGCCTTGGTGTCACCCGTGGTCTTCGAAATTTCCGCGACTTCTTTTTTGAACTCGGAGATAAATTCATCGACCCCGCCCGGGCTGACTTCCGCCGGTTTGGGGGCGGGTATCGGTTCCGGGCTTTTCGTCGGCGGCCCAACCTGTTCCAGATACTCGCTATTGGCGGTTTTTTCTATTTTCCGGTCGCCCGGCTTTTCGGTTGGAGCGCCACCCTCAACCGCTTTGACGACGTCCTTTTGCATTTCATTGATAAACCAGTCATAGTCATGATCCGGTTCGGGCGACTTGCCCTTATTCGGCAGATCCGGATCAAGGTTTTCCGGTTCGATCAGGCCGTATTGATCCTGAGCTAATTCCAGTTTCGTCGGCGGTTCCTGCTCGAACTTTTCCTGTTCTTTGTTTTTGTTCTGCGTATCCTCGTCCCGAATCATCAGCGACTCCACCTTGGTGGTGTCGTTGCCGTCCACGTACGGTCCGTCTTTGACAGGTTCGATCGGGATTTTCAGCTTGCCGGTCATCTGGGTGCTGTTCATCTCTTCGGAGTCTTCCACCTCGATCTGGTCCATCCCCAGTGCGGCGTCGAGAATTTCATCGTCGACCGAGCCGCCGGAAAACGGGTCTGCTTCGCTGACCTTTTCCTCTTCTGGAACCTGCCCGCTCGGGCCGACAAACAACACCACCCGTTCGACAAACTCCCCCGGGTCGAACGGACGCGGCAGGATCACCTCGTCGGGATATGGAATCTGCCGACCGTCGGGATCGGCAATAAACAAAGTCGGGAGTCCGGCAGTGGCCTCGTTTTCACTCAATGCATCGTATAGATAGGTTCCCTGCGGAGCTTTCAGATCGGCGCCGACAATCAGTAAATTCGGTTGGGAAGTAATAATCAGGGACTTGGCCTTGTCGGCGTCGGAGGCGTTGATCACGTCGTACCCGTTCTGGTGCAACAACGATTCGGCGATAGTCCGAATGGCGTCGGACT
>CAZVNK010000078.1:1401-8596 GCA_964628115.1 uncultured Ignavibacteriaceae bacterium
AGAAGAACCTTTTTACGCATGGAATGACGGCCTTTCCGCTACTTGTCTTTCTTTGACAGAATCTGACTGGCATCCTCGAGAAATTTCCGGTCTTCCCGGGAAATATTCTCGATTCCCACCTCATTGATCTTGTCGAGGATGGCGTCCACCCGTTTCATTATATCTTCGGCTTTTTGACGATTCTTCTCCAGCTTTTCTACCTTCCTCTTCACCCGCAACGACTTGAACCAGCTTCCCAGAGACAGCAGTCGCCAGTCGAGTTTGATATAAGCGAAACCGATTACAGCACCGCCCAGATGCGCAAGATGCGCAACATTCGGCCCGGATGCAACAAAATTCAACAGGGCGAAAAGCGGAATCGCCCAGCGCACCCGCATCGGAAACATGAAAAAGATCAGCAAATAACGATTGGGAAAACTGAACCAATAAGCCACCAGAATACCGTAAATCGCTCCCGATGCTCCCACGATCGGGCCACTCAGATTGGGATTGAATATCAGTGAAAACAGCGCGCCGCCCAATCCGCAATACAAGTAATATCTCAAAAATATTTTCGATCCCCAGCGGTATTCGATTTCCGTCCCGAACATCCAGAGCGCGAACATATTGAAGAAAAGGTGAAACAGACCGCCGTGAAGAAACATATACGTCAGCGGCTGAAACAGATAATTGGGAAATTCCTTGAAAAACAACAGCGGGGTCAAACCCAAGGCGCGAGTGAACGTCATTGAGGTCATCATCTGCACCAGAAAGATAACCGCATTAATCCCAATCAAATATTTTATGACGGGACTAATTGACCCCGGGCCGATCCGAAAACCGCCGGATCCCCCCCAGTTGGAATTCATTGACCTCATTACTCACCCTTATCGGCAAATCTGAAATCTCTCTTAATGCTTATATGTAACGACTTTATAAAGGAATGTCAACACCCGGATACCGGAGTGCTCAGGATGATTCCGGATCGGACGTCCGGTCGGATTGTTTGTCCTCGGATTTATCGTTCTTGCGATCCAACTGGACCTCACAGGCAGAGCTTACTCACGTCTTCACTCCCATTTTCGGCAGAACAAAACGCAACAGCGCAAACCAGGCCGCCAGAAACAGCACCAGAAATAGTATGTCATAGAAATCCATCGCATCGATCCCTTCAACTCAGCAATCGCCGGTGTTCCTTGAGAATACAGCGGTCCATTACCATCAGCATCCCGGCGTCCTCCCCGCGTTTGAACGCGTCATACGACACCACCGACTCCTGCAACCACACCGCTCTCACCCCAGCGCTGATCGCCGCTTCCGTTATCTCCAAAACGGCTTCGCTTTTACGAAACACGTCCACGATATCCACTCGCTCTTTTATGGATGATACACTGGGATACGCCTTTTTGCCGAGTATTTCATCGACCTTCGGATTAACGGGTATGATGGTATACCCCCGCGACTGCAAGTACATGGCGACCCGGTGGCTGGCACGATCGGGGTCGGCGGACAGACCGACTACGGCAATCGTTTTCGATTGTCTCAAAAGATTTGTAATGTCATCGGCGCCCGGATTTCGCCAGGCTCCGCCCACCCCGTCGTACGTCGGCATATACTTATCCCATCACCTTCTGGAGTCGTCCCAGCAACTGCGCCTTCGGCACCGCGCCAACCACCTGGTCGACCACCTTGCCGTCCTTGAAAAACAACAGAGACGGAATCGACATGATGCCGAACTGCGCCGCAGTCTTGGAGTTCTTGTCCACGTCGACCTTGGCGATTTTCAGTTTCCCGTCGTATTCATTCGCGATTTCTTCCAGAATCGGGGCGATCATTTTGCACGGACCGCACCATTCCGCCCAGAAGTCAACCACGACAGGATTGCTGGAACCGACCACTTCCTGTTCGAACGTATCATCGGTAACGGTAACGGGTTTGCTCATTTGATATCTCCTTACATACATCGTTATCATTCATTGCCATTATCAACAAAGAACGACGGTATTTGTTCCCGAGTGGAATTCGACACTCTATCTGACCGGCGTGGTGCGTCGATGGCCCGCCTGCCAGCTTTTCACCTGATCGACAAAGGCTTCGATACGCGTTTCCTCGCCGGTGTCCTGAAGTCCCTCATAACTGATATTCAACCACGGAATGTCATCCAGATCGCCGGAGATTTTGCGCGACAGCGAGGTCACGATCGTGCCCGGCATGCAGTTAAACGGCATGCAGTTGACAATCCCCGATGCCCCGTGCTCCTTGAAGTCGATGGCCTTGCCGATCGACAGCACCGCCTCGCCGCGCACTTCCACCGGAAGATACGGTTCCGCGAGAGTGATAACACGCGATACCGGAGTCTCCTCCGGAATCGGGAACGCCCGCGCGAAGGCCTTTTCGATGCGGTGTTCGGTGTGCCGCTGGAAAAACGCCTGCAGGTAGGCCTTGAACGTTTCCTTGACCTGCCGCTTATAGATGGAATCCAGACGGTAGGTATATGAAGTATAATGTATCCATTCCGTAAACAGCGCCAGATGCACCTCGACTCCCAGCGCTTCCAGTTTGGTTATCAGGTGATTGTTGGAAAAACGGTTATTGCGCAGGTATATTTCTCCGACCAAACCGATGAGCGGCCGCTGAGCGCCGTCGCGCGGCAAAAGGCTGAACGCCGAGGCCGCTTCGTGGGCCAGCGCGGTTAAATCCCCGTCGTTGACCATACACTCGTCCAGTTTGTGCAAGTAAGAATAATACAGGCGCTCGGTCTGTCCCGGTTCGGTCTCGTAAGGACGACACCGCAACAGCATTTTGTGCAAACAGTCCCAACTCGTCGAGTATGATGCGATGGAACTGGCTGTATTGCCCGAACCGACACGGCCCGTCGGCCCCCGGCATGAAAAACACCGCCTTGTCCGCTTCGAATCCCGGCGAATGAATTTTGCGTAACATATCCCCGGTCGTCACGACACAGGGGAAACATTCCTTGCCGGACGTGAACCGTTTGCCGTACGTCAGGCTTTCCTCGTCCGGTTCGTCGAGCACCTCGGCTTTCACACCACATCGTTCGAACGCCGCCCGGACGGGGTACGCATGGTCGCACATATTGGGAATATATACCGTGCGATTGGAACGCGACCCCCCGTTGGCATTCGGCTTGTATTCCCGGATCGGTGGCTGATAGTCGTAAAACCGAAGCGAATCGAGAAAGGCCTCCACCCGCGTAATCATCCCCGCGTCGGCGGAATGTTCATCCAGTTCCAACTGCAAATACGGCTTGCCCGACATCTGCCGTCGGAAAAAGTGCGTGATAAACGAATCCGGCCCGCATCCGAACGATGTCAAATACACCGCGTACAGATTGGGATGTTTGCGGATATAGTTCGCCGCCGCCAGAATCTTGCGCCCGTACAACCAATACATCGTTTCCAGATCCTCGGTATCCAGATCAAGCGGCAGAAAATCCACCGGAATTGCGCGGACGCCCATCTTGCGAATCTTGGCCGGAATTTCCAGTGACAATCGTCGGTCATACCCATTATAGGGACGGCTGACCACGACAATGCACTTTTCGTCCTTGCCCAGTTCGCGCAGAATCTTCTCCCCTTCGGTCATCAGACCGCGACGAAACAGATCGTACGCCGTCACCGCATTGCTCAATGCCTTTTTGACTTCACGCTCGCCCAGCCCCATCGATTTCATCAACGGGCGAACCTGCCCCAGCATGCGTTGCAAATCCTCGACGATACGAATCGGATATCCGATCCAAGTTATCCCCTCCGCCGCGAAATCGAACTTGGCCGCCACCGTCTGGGCGATCGACTGCACATAGGGACAGATATAACTTCCGGCCTCGTCCTGATCCCCCTTGGTGAACCGAATCACCCCCGGAAGGAAAATATAATCGACTTTTTTCTTAATCAGGTTGTCCACGTGTCCGAACGCCATTTTCACCGGGAAACAGGTCTCCGCCGCGAATTTCTCCAGCGAGTTTTCGACGATGTCATGATTCGACAAATCGCTGTTAACGACCTCGAATCCCAGCGTTTCGAAAAACGCCCGCCAGTAAGGATAAAATTCGAAAAAGTGCAGGACACGCGGAATGCCCACCCGCCCGCGCGTCAGGCTTGCCGCGTCCACGTCGATATGACGTCGCATCAACTGCCTCTGGCGCAGGGTAAAATAGTCCGGGTACAATTCTTTCGGATCGGTTTCACGGACGTCGTATTTTTCGCACCGACTTCCATAATACAGCGGTTCTTCACCCTCGACCTCCACCTTGTGAATATCGCACATGTTTGAGCAATCCTCGCAGGTGAAAGTGCTGAGGGTATATTTCCGTTTCGAAAGATCGAAGCCCTTGAATGTCGAACCGCCTTCCGGCGCGACTTCCATCGCCAGAATCGCCGCTCCGATGGCGCCGGTGATGTCATGATGCGGCGGAACCGTTACCTTTTTGCCGGTCAGCTTTTCGAATGCCGCCACCACGCCCTTGTTCCAGGCAACACCGCCCTGGAAAAAGATATTGTCGCCGATTTTTCGGTCGCCGACCACTTTGGTGAGATAATTCGACGCAATCGAATACGCCAGCCCGGCTACCAAATCATCGGTTCCTGCCCCGGCGCGTTGATGGCTGACCAAGTCGGACTCCATGAACACCGTGCATCGTTCGCCGCATCCGACCGGGCATTCGGCCGAAAGCGCGCGATCACCGAACTCCCGTTCGATGTTGATTTCCAGCTTTTCCGCCTGTTCCTGCAAAAACGATCCCGTTCCCGCCGCGCAGGCTTTGTTCATCTCGAAGTCGATCACGGTGCGATCATGAAGAGAAACGTACTTGGAGTCCTGTCCGCCGATTTCAAAAATCGTGTCGACCGTCGGGTCGATATGTATTGCCGCCGTGGCCTGCGCCGTAATTTCGTTTTTGACGATATCCGCGCCGACAAAATCGCCGGTCAGATATCTGCCCGAACCGGTTGTCCCGACACCGATCACCTTCACCCGGTCGCCCACCTCCTCGCCGATTTCCGTCAGCCCGCGACGAACCGCTTCGATCGGCCGCCCCTCGGTCATCAGGTAGCGCCGGGCCACCACGTTACGGTTTCGGTCGATCAGCACCAGATTGGTCGACAGCGAGCCGACGTCGATACCGAGATACACCTCGAGATTGTCGATATCATTCTGATAAACCTGCCTCGTGACCGCGTAGAATTTGGAATCGGGATAATCGAACGTGAGTCGCTCCCGCCCTTTGGAAGGCACACCGCGATATTGCAAATACGCCGTAATTTTGCTGGTATCGATCGTGACCGGATTGATTTCCGATTCGCTTTGGACCATGATCGCCGCACCGATCGCCCCCATAACATTGAAATGTTCGGGAATAACGAACTTTTCTGCCTCAATCTCCAGAATGTCATGAAAGGCCCTGACCACGCCCGGATTGGCGGCCACGCCACCCTCGAACGCAACCGGCGGCACGAATTTCTTCCCTCTGGCAATGGCGCTTTTAAAATTGCGCGCCACGGCATAACACAATCCCGCCACGATATCATAATCCGGCGTGGCGATTTGTTGCAGATGAATCATGTCGGACTTGGCGAATACCGAACACCGCCCCGCAATACGCGGCGGATTTTTCGATTTGAGCGCCAGATCGCCGAATTCACCTTCAATGGATATTTTCAACCGCCCCGCCTGCTGGTCCAGAAACGAACCGGTGCCGGCGGCACAGAGATTGTTCATACTGAAATCGACAACCGTTTTGTTTACCGTGTCGATCTGCAAGAACTTGGAATCCTCGCCCCCCATCTCGATCACCGTTTGCACGTCCGGTTCCAGTTTATAGTTGGCGGCCGCCAACGTGGCGATTTCGCCGAAAAAGCTTCCGCCCAGAATCTGCGTTCCCGTTTTTGCCCCGATACCGGTAAAACCAAGCCTGACCGTCTCGTTCACGTAATCTGCCAGTTCGGAGTCCAGAAGATTCCTCAGGGTTTGGTACGGACGGCCATGAAAACGCCGATAGGCGGTTTGCACCACCTCTCCCGTTTCATCAAGCACTGCCAGTTTAACCGATACCGAACCGATATCGATACCTATCGAATTCATGCCGAACTCCTTTTCGACTCTTATTTGGATATAATCCGGTGTGTCTGATAATAACAATAATTAAAACGTCGCGCAATCATAATCGTTGGACGCTTTGTCCTCATGCATTATATTCCTCCCTGATTTATTATGCGCTTATTATTGCAAAGAGTAAGCCGCGCCTCGGTTGAGGTTGACGGCGACAGAGTCGGAGCCATCGATTGCGGATTCTTGGTGCTGTGTGGCTTTAAAAAGGATGATGGCGTTTCATCACTGTCGAAAATGGTCGATAAGTGCCTCAACCTGCGTGTTTTCGAGGACGATCAGGGAAAAATGAATCGTTCTCTGCTTGATATCGGCGGTGAACTGCTGGTGGTTTCGCAGTTTACGCTGTATGCCAACTGCCGCAAGGGACGGCGCCCGAGTTTCGACAACAGTATGCCCCCGGAACCGGCCGAAGCGATGTACGAACGCCTCCTGACATTGTTTGAAGAATCCGGCCTGAAAGTCGAACGGGGCATATTCGGCGCGAAAATGGCGATTGATCTCACCAATGACGGCCCGGTTACCGTATTACTTGACAATGTCGAACTATAACATACTGCGACAACTGCTTACCAAGCGTCGACTGGTGCTCGCATCGGGATCGCCGCGACGTGTTCGCCTGCTTACCGAAGCAGGAATCCCCTTCCGCCAGATTATTGCCGATATCGACGAGCGTGAGGATCTTCATCCCAATCCGTACCGTCTGACGTTTATCCTTGCCGAAATGAAGGCCGAGGCGGTGAGCGTTCAGGTCGAACCCGATGAAATCATTCTCGGATGCGATACCATTGTCGTTCTCGATGGGAAAATTCTCGGCAAGCCGGAATCACCCGAACACGCCTTCGCCATACTTTCGAAGTTGGTGGGACAACGGCACACGGTTTGTTCGGCGGTCGCCCTGCGAACACCCAACGGTAATGTCTCCAGCGCTTATGAATTGACCGACGTTTTCTTTAAAAACGTTGCGCCGGACGACTTAAGACAATACATTGCATCCGGTGAGCCGCTGGACAAGGCCGGAGCCTATGGAATACAGAAACGCGGCGGTTTTTTAGTTGACAGGTACGAAGGAAATTTAGATAATGTGATCGGT
>CAZVNK010000078.1:8653-9798 GCA_964628115.1 uncultured Ignavibacteriaceae bacterium
AACTTGAATTGGCGTAATATATTATGGCAAAAGATATTAAAGAAGTCGGCGAAATTCTTCGCAAGGCGCGTAACGATCTCAAACTGGAACTTGAGGACGTCGCCGCCGAAACCAAAGTATCCGAAAAATATTTGCGGGCGATCGAAGCCGGAGACGTCGGCGCATTCCCGTCCCGCGTGTACTATAATCTTTTCGTGCAGTCGTACGCCCGGGAACTCGGTATCGATGCCGAGGAATTGCTCACCGAGATTTCTCCGACGACAACCCCCGCCGAAAACGATGCTGATATCATCGACATTGTCGACCATGAGAAACCGCCCATAAAAGCCAAAAAAGAAAGCAACGGAACCTCCCTGACCAAAATCGGCGCGTGGATGGGCGGCATTGTCATCGTGGCGTTCATCGTCATCCTGATCTTTGTCATCACCGGCGACGACGAAACCTCGACCGCCGATACTGAACAGGACACCCCCGTGGCCGTTGTCGAAGATCAGGAGCGGTCCCAACCGCAACCGGCGAAGGACACGACCACTCGCGTTACTGAAGAGAAAGACGAGGTCGATCCCCCGCAGTATAATCCCGAACGACCGATGCGTTTGATCGTCACTGCGATTGACGCCTGCTGGGTGATGGTCACCGCCGACGGCGACACCGTCCTCAATCGTAATCTCGAACCGGGATGGGTCCGTAACCTGACCGCCAATTACCGTTTTTCCATTTCCGCGGGCAATCCCGCCGGTTTGGAATTGAAATTGGATGATTCTCTGCTGGCGCCGCTCTCCCCCACCGGGCGGCCGATCCGCGATCTGGAAATAAACCAGCTCAACAAGAATCAGTTTTACCTGGTTCCCGAGGAAACGCCGGGTGACACGACTTAAAAATATACTGGCCCGATTCAAACTTTCGCTGATGCGTCGCAAGTATGTTCCGACGTCGATTGCCGTACCCGAAGACATGATCAACTGCAAAAACGTCCTGATCTGTCTGCCCCCCGGACAACGCGAATTGACCATGGTTAAACAACTCCTGCCGGAATTGTCGCGCGTTTTCTCCGAATCGGAAATTTACCTGCTGGCCGCGCCCGGCAGTTCGGTATACAGCATATTTCCCCGCAAAGGCTATCGCATCCTGACTCCGACGTCACA
>CAZVNK010000079.1:0-8759 GCA_964628115.1 uncultured Ignavibacteriaceae bacterium
CCCGCCGATGTCGATGCAACAGATGGAGTCGGCCATCACGCAACTTCCGTTAGGTAAGCAACAGGCTTGAGTGGGTCCACAAACCGATCCGGCGCCCTGTGGCGTTCCGCCGAGATCGACACAACAGAGTGGATCAAGCATTTGGCAGGAACGGTCAGAGAAACAACACGCCTCCAGCGGCTGGCATGACGTGCCCGGACCCTGAGGGGTCCCGCCTAGTTCATCGACACAACACATCGAGTCGGCGTTGAAGCACGTGCCGTCCTGCAGACAACAGGCCTGCATGTTACTGCAGACGGTGCCGACCCCCTGGAAAGAGCCGAAATAACTATTAACGCAACTGTCGGCGGTGGTCAGGACACAGAACATGTCGCCCAAACCGGTCGGGTCGGGATAACAACAGGCGCCCAGTTCATCGGGAGGGCCGCCGGTAATCACGAATGACAAGTCAAGCGACACCGGATCGCCGGCACGCACACACGCATGGGTGATTGTTCCCATCGTGATTTCGAAATTGTAACCGCGAACGTCGACCGACACCCATTCCGGATTGTACTGGTCAATGATATACTCATAGACGTAGTGCCCGCCGAACGTTTCACCGGCAAACACCGTTTGGCGGCCGATATAACGCGCTTCATCGGTTGGAGGCAATGGCGGCGCGCTGTCGAGTGGCGGCTGTTCCAACGACCAGAAATCGGTGGACCAGTTGACCGCGATTTCGAAATAGGCCGGTTGACCTCCGTCCATCGGGAAAACGTCGAATTCCAGATAGACGGTCTTATACCGTTCATACGAAAAGGGATGGTCATAATACCAGATGTTCCACCAGTCCTCATCCGGATAAAAATACCAACCGGCGCCGTAAGCTCCGGAACCTCCGCCGCCGAGGAATGTCCCGTCGGGAGCGATTGCGACGAAGTAATCATTGGTGATCGGCGGGAGTTCGGGTTCATACATCTCAATCCAGTCGAACTCGCCGTCGAACGCCCAGACGGCATCGTCGTTCCAGTGATCGACGCTGGATTTCCATCCCCACAGATAACTTTGCGCATCCTCCAGGTGGGCGGTGATACTCAGCCAGTAAACCGTCCCTGCATCCTGCCAGAACCACATCTGCTCGGGAAGATTGACGTTGTACTGGTAATACATCTGATGATTGTTAAACAGCGTTTCTCCGGTGGACGGATCGTACCATCCCTCCCATTCGTCAACCGCAAATGGGAGAGTGATGACATCCGTAATCGGGACGTCATACTCCCACAGTAAAAGACCGGGGCGGCTGTATGGAATGCTTGGCGGATCGGCCGGAATGTCGGCGTAGATGCGAAACGTAAAGGCTACGATCGCACCGTCGACTCCGTCTTTCCATGATCCCCAGAAGTGCAGGTCTTTGACCCAGCCCGTTTCCGAGCACTGCCAATCATCCGCCAATACCATCGGGAAGGTTGCATTCACGTCCCACCCGGTGACATCCGGCAGTTGCGGATAATGCATTTTGTAGTCATCGCCCGGCACCCAGTCGGCGAATGCGGTTGCGGCCGCGAACAACGCCAGCGCCGCAATCAGGTACATGAGTTTTTTTTGCATAACTTCTCCTGAAGTTAAGATGATAAGTTTAGATGTTGATGTCATAGCCGTTAGATTGTCAATTAGTAAACGGGTGACCCATCAGACATTCGATAATAAAAACGAATTGCCTCAACACACAGCCAGAATAATATCAATCCATCCGGTGGCGTGATTTGTCGATAGTGTTCTTTTATTGAGCGGATGGTTCGATATTATCGTTCACCCATACATAAAGATAGGATCATGTCGTATTTTGTCAACTAGTTTAATCCGATTAACGCTATGTCGAAAAAAATGTCCGTCGAAGTACATGATTGCATATGCACGCAGTTTGGCGCATGCCTGATCGTGAGATGGTGGTAATGCCTTTACATATAAGCGGTTAAACGCGCATGAATCATGATGGAGCGCCGGTCGAATTGTCTGCGGCGGCTTTGATTGTGAGAATGGTTTATATTGTGGATAATACGTGCCATGAACGGTTAGTAAAATATATTTTCGCGGGAAGTGAATAAACCATTGACGAACAGGGTATATTTGTCAGATAATGTCAGGGTTATACCGGATCGACGACGAACATTTATTCTCGGATTACGTAGAGGAAAGTAAGGATGCTATTGAAACCATTGCTGAAATGCCGACGCTATGTGAATGTCGAGGCGATTTGCTGGATCGGGGGACTGGTGTACCTTGCCGCGATCGATCCCTATGCTTCGCATCATCTGTCGTTCTGCCCGTTGCATAATCTGGGATTCGATTTCTGCCCCGGATGTGGGGTGGGGCGGGCGATCTCGCTGGTATTGCACGGCGACGTCGTCGGCTCGTTTGGCGCGCATCCGCTGGGAATCCCGGCGCTGATCATTCTGGTGGGGCGCATCGGGACGATATGGTACCGATCAATACAAGTTGTACACATACTGACAACAGGAGGCAGTCATGGCTGACGTGATGAAATATTTGCCTGAACTCGAAGGCGACGAGATGGTGTTCGTAAATACCTTCGTGAAGGATATGGATGACGAAACCGCGCAGAAATTCTCGATGGTGTATCGATCCCGCCGCAAGGATCCGCAGGCGATATTGCTGATGGCGTTAATCGGCTTTATCGGTTTTGCCGGATTGCATCGTTTCTATCTCGGCCATATCGGTATGGGATTGTTGTATTTTTTCACCGCCGGATTGTGTTTTGTCGGCACCATTGTCGATCTGGTCAATTACAAATCTCTGGCGCTGGAATACAATCAACTGCAGGCCCAACAGGTCATAACCATGTTGAGAAGCAGTTGATCGAATACGCCGGTTGTCCGAATACCTCCGGTGAATAATATATTCATGTGAGAATCGGTTATGTTGCGGACTCCATTATTAACCGTCGATATCGTCATCGTCTATCCCGACGGGGAAGTGGTGCTGATCAAACGCGCCAATGATCCGTTCAAGGGAGACTGGGCGATACCGGGCGGATTTGTCGAAATCGGGGAGACCGTCGAACAGGCCGCCATGCGCGAAGCAAAAGAAGAGGCCGGATTGGACGTGGAACTCACCCGTTTGGTCGGAGTTTATTCCGATCCGGCCCGCGATCCGCGCGGGCACACGGTGTCGGTTGTTTTTACCGCCGTGCCCAAAGGCGGCGAATTGCGCGCCGATACCGATGCCGCCGAGGTGATGAAAACGAAAGACGATAGGGATTTGCCGCTGGCATTCGATCATCGGAAAATCCTTGCGGATGCCTTAAAATAGGATAGATACCTTCTCTTGAGATTTGCCGCGGCCCGCCGGGTCATGGGTTGGATCTCAACAGGGGGGATTTCACGATTTTCTTTGTTGACTGGCGTAAAATATCGTATATTATAATCAACCATTACTCGTCCATCATTGACATCCTGAATTTTTTGTTGCATAAACGGGTTAATGTATTCGACTATACTGTAGATGATAATCGTACCCTTTTGCCAGGGGAGGAAAAAACCATGTCGAAGAAATTTCTACTATTGATTGCAATTCTATGCCTGCCGTTTTTCATGCAATGCTCCGATGATACCGTCGGATCGAATCCCGGCGATTCGCCACATTTGACGCCCGGCGATTTATCCGATGCCGACAAGCAGTTGATCCGCGCCGATAATACCTTCGGCTTCAAGTTGTTCAAGGAAGTGGTCAAAGAGGAAAAAGATGAAAACGTGTTCATTTCGCCGCTATCGGTGGCGATGGCGTTTGGAATGGCATACAACGGCGCCGACGGCACGACTCGCGAGAAAATGGCCTCGGCGCTGGAATTGCAGGGAATGACGGTTGAACAGGTCAATCTGGCCTATCGCAATGTCATCGACGTGTTGACTCATCTCGATGACGGAGTGGATTTTTCCATTGCCAATTCCATTTGGTATCGTTTGGGGCTGGCGGTGGAATCGACTTTTCTTGCCGTCAATCAGACCTATTTCGATGCCGAAGTCAATGCCGTCAATTTTACGTTTCCGGAAACGGTTGACAGCATCAATGGATGGGTCGACGAGCATACCAACGGCAAGATCACCAAAATCGTCTCGCCGCCGATTTCGTCCGATGTTGCGTTGATGTTGATCGACGCCATTTATTTCAAAGGTGACTGGTCGGACAAATTCAACCGCGACAGCACCGAAACGGCGGTGTTCATGCTTCCCGATGACAGCCACGTGTCATGTCAGATGATGCGCAAACACACCACGTTTTTATACGGCTGGCAATCGCAATTTCAGATAATCAGTCTGCCGTACGGCGATTCGGCATTCAGTATGACCGTAATTTTTCCGAACGATGAGGTGGATATCGACACGATCATCAATGAATTTTCCGACGCCACCTGGACAGACTGGCTGGAGCGGCTGGAGGCGAAGGAAGTAACGCTCGGTCTGCCGAAATTCAAAATCGAATATGAGATTTCACTGGTCGAAGCTCTGGCCAAAATGGGCATGGATGAGGCCTTCACGCCGGGTGCGGACTTCTCGAATATCGTTGAGAATCACCCACTCTGGATCGACGAGGTCAAACACAAGACTTTTGTCGAGGTCAATGAAGAGGGAACCGAGGCGGCGGCGGTCACGGCGATTATTTTTATCGATTCTTCGATACTACCGACGTTGACAATCAATCGTCCGTTTGTCGTGGTTATTCACGACAATAAGACCGGTAGCATTCTGTTTATGGTAAAAATCGTCGATCCAAGCTGAGTACTCGTTCCGATCGCAGATAAAGAGCACGGGAGGCTTACTATGAAAACCTTTATGCTGATGACCAAGCTGTCGGCGGAGGAGACGCGCCATGTCAAGGAACGCGCGCAACTCGGACAGGAGTGGCTCAATCAGATCAAAGAAAAATGCCCCGATGTCAATTTCATCGCGCATTATGCCCTTTTGGGGGCCTTTGATTTCGTGACCATTTATGAAGCGCCGGACGAAGAGATTGCGGCAAAGGTCTCAATGATCAGTTTGGCAAATGGCGCCATTCAGGCCGAAAGCTGGCTGGCAATACCCTATAAGCGGTTTATCGAGCTGGCCGAGGAAATCTAAGCAGAGTCCGCCGCAAGTATGAATACGACAGGCAGGCGGAATTATACCGGGATAATTTCGGCATTGACACTGTTCGCGGTCGCCATGGCTTATCTGGAGACCGCGGTGGTGGTCTATTTGCGCGAATTATACTGTCCCGGCGGTTTTACACTCACCATTCCGGCGATGCCCTGTTCAATGATAATCATCGAAATGTTCCGGGAAGTGGCGACACTGGCCATGTTAGCGACGGTCGCCCTGGTTGTGGGACGGCGGGGATGGGAGCGTTTCGGATTCCTGATCTTCATCTGGGGCGTCTGGGATATTTTTTATTATGTATGGTTGAAAGCAATATTGAACTGGCCGTCGTCGCTGTTCGAGTGGGACATTCTCTTTCTGCTTCCGATTCCATGGCTGGGCCCGGTTATCGCACCGGTTTTGGTGGCATTGTTAATGGTGATATTCGGTGTTGTCATAATCCGGCTTTACGCCGACGGTGGGCGATTCGAGGTCGGGTATTTCACGTGGGTGTCGTCGGCGATTGCAACGGGATTAATCTTATATACGTTCATGCGGGATTATCGCGCTTTTGAGACGAATCGATCACCGAGTGATTTCAATTATTTGATATTTTTTGTCGGATGGGCATTATATATAATCGCCTTTTTATTTTCATATAAGAATTCAAAACGTACGAAAAGCGTATGATTCGGACGTTTGCGACTTAAAATCCCAATAATGACAAATGTTATCCCAGAAAAGTATTTTTTGCTTGCGTTTAGGATAAATATGGTGTTATTTCAATCAAGGCTTCAATTATGACATCACAAAACAGGGGTTATCGCCTTGGCGGCGTCAAGCAGGGTATTGGCTTGATTTTGGGGCCGGCGCTTGCAATGGGGGTTCTGTGATCTTTGATCTTACCCCCTTCGCTTCCCCAGATAACGTGAACCGAGGCGGTGGCATTGTTGATGGCGGTGTGGTGGATAACCGAAGCCATCCCAATTGCGGCAACGGCATGGATTCCGGTGATGTTGTTTCCGCTGATGGGCGTAATGAAGGGCAAAGTGGTTGCACCGATTTATTTCAACCACGTGATTTTTTATTAGTCGGGGGATTTGTCGTGGTGCTGGCCATGCAGAAATGGGAATTGCATCGCCGAATTGCGCTTCGAATTATTATGTTGATTGGAGTGGGGCCGAGAAAAATCATTTTCGGATTTATGGCCGCGACGGCCTTTTTATCCATGCGGATTTCCAATACCGCCACGATGATGATGGTGCCGATTGCGATGGCCATTATCGCCAGGCCGGAGGACAGCTTCGGGCGGAAGCATGTCATGAAGTTTTCGGTTCGACTGTTGATTGGAATGTCGCAATTGGCAAAACCCGGGGTTGCTTTTAATCTGATAGGTGTTATATTGGTAACACTGTCAACTTTTATAATCGGTAATCTAATCTTTGATATAACCCCGGGCGTATTTCCGTCCTGGGTCGGGTAATATATGTATACAACATAGACTGTTATGAAAAGACTTAATACAGCAAAACCATTAACCGGATTGAGAAGGAGAGACATTTGCAACAACATTTAGATCGGAGAGTCGTATTATTTGTAACTTCGGAAACATTTTAATTTGAAAAGGCCAGAATTATGATTTCATTGAAGGCACAATACGGCCTGAAGGCGATCGTTGCGCTGGCTGTCTATCGCGGCAAGGGTCCTCTGCAGGCAAAGGAAATTGCCAGCAGTCAATCGATCCCGGTGCGGTATTTGGCGCTGTTGCTCTCTCAGTTGCGCCGGGCCAGGCTGGTAAGCGCCACTCGAGGCAAAAACGGCGGGTATGTGCTGGTGAAAGACGCCGCCAAAATTACCGTATGGGATATTGTCGCCATTTTCGAAGGCAAGGTTATTTTTGCCCAACCGCCTGAAGTCAAACGGGGTGAAGGTGGGAAGGATAAAATTTCTTTTGTCTGGGAAGAGGCGGAAAAACGCGTGGTGGACTATTTGAAGTCGGTGAAGATTTCGGATCTTCAGGAGATTGCGCAATCCGGAAAACAGATGTATTTTATTTGATTGACCGGAAACAACAGGGACGCGCATGCAGAGAATAGCATCGGACATATCGGAACTGGTCGGTCATACGCCACTGGTACGGCTTGATCGTATCGGACGGGGTCTGCCGGGCAATATCGTCGGTAAACTGGAGTCGTTTAACCCGTGTTCGTCGATCAAGGACCGAATCGCGTTGGCCATGATCAACGAGGCGGAGAAAAAGGGACTTTTGACTCCGGATACGGTCATAATCGAACCGACTTCGGGCAACACCGGGATCGCGCTGGCGTTTATCGCCGCCTCGCGCGGATACAAACTGGTGTTAACCATGCCGGATACGATGTCGGTCGAACGGCGGAATCTGCTTAAGGCGTTTGGCGCCGAATTGATCCTGACACCCGGAGAAGAAGGAATGCCGGGGGCGGTGGCGCGGGCCGAAGAATTGGTGGCGAATACGCCCCATGCCTTCATGCCCCAGCAATTCAAGAACCCGGCCAATCCCGTAGCGCATGGCGGAAGTACCGGGCCGGAGAGCTGGTAGGACACGGACGGGAAGATCGATATCTTCGTGGCCGCGGTTGGAACCGGTGGAACGATATCCGGGACGGGCCGATTCCTGAAGGAGAAGAAACCGTCGCTGACCGTGTATGCGGTGGAACCCGAAGCGTCACCGTTTCTTTCCAAAGGAGTCAAAGGCCCGCATCCGATTCAGGGAATCGGGGCTGGTTTCAAGCCGGATGTTCTCGATTTGAGTGTCGTGGATGAAATTCTCACCGTATCCAACGAGGATGCCATCACAGCCACTCGCCGAATGGTTCGCGATGAAGGCATTCTGACAGGAATTTCCGCCGGAGCCAATGTTGCGGCGGCCATGCATGTTGCGGCCATGCCGGAGAACAAGGACAAACTGATAGTCACGATTATTTGTGACACCGGGGAACGTTATTTGTCCACGCCGACCTATACGGACTTGTGACAATCAAATAATGCCGCTACGATACGGACAATTCTGTCGGTAATACGCGGCCCGATTTTTCAAAATCACCGGAATCCGGGTTTTATTCCTGAATCATTATATGTGTATTTGCATCGGTTTATGCTAATTCATGAGAATTTTATCTGGCGAACAGTCCGGGAATTTGTCTTTTTAATACCATGGCTGGACCAACTCAATATAAAATCGGTATTTCGACTACGGTCGATTTGACCGTCGATTGCCGCTTTCTTCTGGAGCAATTTGCCCGCTGTCGGTTTGATTTTATCTCTCTGGCGGCGGATCAGGAACACTCCGGTTTTTATGACCGGGAAGCCTTTGGCAAACTTCAGGAATTCGCGGAACAGAAGGGAACGCCGATCACTTCCACTCATGCCCCGTTCGGAAACAAATACGACCTGGCGTCAGCGGATCACAATATCAGGGAGGAGGCGATCGAGCACCTATTGCATCATTTCGAATACGCCGAATCGTACGGCCTGTCGCGGGTAATCGTGCATCCTCACTGTTATTTCCTCGATCGTATGGAATCCTGTATGGAGCGGGCGGCGCGATCGTTGGAAGTGGTACTGTTATCCAAACCCGATACGGTCGAGCTGGCAATCGAGAATCTT
>CAZVNK010000079.1:8769-9524 GCA_964628115.1 uncultured Ignavibacteriaceae bacterium
GTACCGGTGAGCGGCGTTGTCTGTGTGATAGCGGAGTGATGTGCCTCCTCATGGCCTATCTGAATCTTGGCCAGACCAAAGTCGAGCAGCCGGGGCGAAGGGTCATGGATTTGCGAGCAGTTGCTCGGCATCTTCGACCGCGACCGGATGGGATTCTGTTATGACAGCTCCCATGAAAATATCAGCGGACAGCCGTTTCATCTGCTGGAGAAATACGCGGATCGGATTACGGTCACGCATTTATCCGACAATCACGGTGAGATGGATGAGCATCTCGTGCCAGGAGACGGCAATATCGACTGGAGGCGTCTGAGGCGATATTTGGCTGAGTAATCGTCGCTGAACGATGTCCTGTTCGAGGTGGGAACGGGGGTGAAAGTGACCGAACCGGTGGCGCAATTTATCGACAGAGCGGCACGCAAAGCCCGGGAATTGTTCGGTTAGAGACAAATAAGCGGGAACATTAACGGTTTGAAATTATACCAATAGAAAAGGTACAATCCCCGGTTCATTCTGCCGATGAGATATAGGACGCAGGATTTGGAGGAAAGGACATTATGACAACACGGTTCAAAACGATTATTGTCAGCATTACCATATCTCTTCTGTTCGGCGGTGGAGGAGTGTTCGGCATCGCATCGGCCCAGGAAACCACGCCGGATCGTTATATCGAAGTGGGCAACGGCTTTTATTCAGAGGGAAAGCTGGAACAGGCGATTGGCCAGTATACCAAGGCAATCGATGCCGGGGCAGAG
>CAZVNK010000079.1:9534-9778 GCA_964628115.1 uncultured Ignavibacteriaceae bacterium
CCCGGATGACCGATTACTCGAAAGCGATCAAAGATTTCAATCACGCCATCGACCTTGATCCCACACTGGGGGCGGCGTACTACAGCCGCGCCCTGCTTCATGAAAAAACCGGTGACGACAGCAAAGCCATTCGTGACTATACGCGGGCGATCGAAACCAATCCCGATTATGTTGAGGCGTATTATAATCGTGGCCTCATCTATATGCGAACGGATGAGATCGAGCGCGCCATCCAGGAGCTGGA
>CAZVNK010000080.1:0-2677 GCA_964628115.1 uncultured Ignavibacteriaceae bacterium
ACGGTCGAGATAAAAAACAAGGTGTTATATGTTGACTCCACGGTGGTTGAAAATCCTCCACAGGCCAAATTTACCGACACTTTGATTTTAAGGCGTCAAACGCAACGCGACAATTTCGGTCCGTATACGGTTCCGCGGGGTTGTTGCTTCATGATGGGTGATAATCGGGATAACTCGTATGATTCCCGGTTCTGGGGGCCGGTGGAACGTAATCTGATACTCGGTGAGGCGTTATTCGTGCACTGGTCATGGGAGCCGGACGTGAATTCGCCAAAGGCGACGGTTTCCGATCCCCTTTCGGTTCCACGCCTGTTCGTGTACAATGTCTATCATTTCTTCGAGCGGGTGCGCTGGAGCCGCTTGTTCAATATTATCCATTGATTTTTACGCATTGGTATTCATCATAATTCCTTGCCCTGTTATGTGAATCTTTCTATTTTGCCATGAAGATATAATTTCGAAAGCATGTTACGGTGAAAACAAAGACTCCAATAGAAGCAATGGATGATTTTCGTTACGGAATCCCCGTATTGGCTGTGATTGTCGTATTGCTGGGGCTTCGATTCGTATTGCTGGAAATCGATCCGCCGTATTTTTTTGCCAGATTCACCCAGGCGCATCTAACCGATCCGTATCATCTGACTTTCGCCGCCCGCAATGCCGTGCTGTTCGGAGATTGGCATCCCTTTGAGTATCATCGCTGGGACGTGTTTGCGTATTCACTGGTTTCCGGAGTGTCGTGGCTGTTGTTTTCGATGTTCGGCGTATCGCGCATTACGGCCAATCTGGCGGGTGTGCTACTCAGTGTTGGCGGGATGCTGTTTTTCATACTCGGATTGAACGGATATCGCCGTCGGCGGGAAATTGCCGTATCCGCGATGATACTGCTTCTCAGCAGTATGCTCTTTTTTTACGGGCGTTTGCCGTTTTTGGAAACCGGCCTGATATTCCTTGCGGGCCTGACATTTTTTGTTTTCATGCGATATCACCGGCGTTGGTGGGGACAGGCCCTGTCGGGCTTTCTGGTCATGATCGCCGCGCTGGCAGGAAAGCTGTTCGGCTTGATTATTCTGGCTCCCGTCGTGGCGACGTTGTTGTACGTATACCGTCGTCAGGCATTGAAACCGATTCTTCTGGCAATCGGCGGCGCCGTTACTGCGATAGTGTTGTATGCATCGCTGTTTTACGGCGGCGACCTGTCGGTTATGACCGCCTATTATACCGAACAGACCACGGGGATGTACGGTGCGCCCCGGGGATTGGTATCACCGCTTGGTTTTATCGTGCAATTGATCACATTCGGTTCGGACAACGGCTTACTGACGTTTTCTCCGTTTCTGGCGACACTGACCATTTTGGGATTGGGGGTGTTGCCGTTTACTCTGCCATCATATTCCGAAAAAAACCGCAGTCATCTGCCGTTGCTGTTTGCCGCGTTCTGGATAATTGCCGGAGTTCTGGGATTGATGCCGTTCAATTACCGGCCGCTTCGATATACGCTGTTTCTGTTTTTACCGGCGTCGGCGATATGTGCATATTCGGTCGGTTTGGTACTGGAAGGGAGAATCCATCTAAGAAACAACCTGCCGTATTTTTCAACGGCGCTGGTTTTCGTTTTGGCCTGGTATGCTATTACCAATCTCTCGCATTTGTTTCTGGGAGATGCCGACAAGTCTGTCAACGGAATCGTCGTGATAATTATCACGGCGGCAATCGCTTTACTGCTTGCATTGATCGTGTATTGGCGGATGGGGAAAAAAGAACGCATATTCGGGCGATTGGTACCGGCGGTCGTTGTTATGGTGCTGATAGTCGGTATGGTTGTTCGTCAGGGATGGCTGTTGTATGAGGGGCTGGCCCTGCCGGGAACGTATTTGCGTGACTTCAACCGCGAAGTAAGCGAGATGGTGAGTGCCGATGCGGTTTTGACCGGTCCGTATACGCCGGCGTTTACGATCGATAACAATCTTAAAGGTATTATCTACGTTTTCGGCCTGGCAACTCGGGAAAGGAATTTATTCGAGCGGTTTCCGATTTCGCACGTGGTAACCGATCGCAGTAATTACGACGTGGGCGTGAAAGACTTCCCGGTTTTGCAGTCCGCGCTGAGTCTGCGGCGGGTACGTTTGCGGGAGGGATCGGTGGAGATCATGCGCATGCCACAAGCGACTGCGCCGATGACCGATTATGAACGAGCGGCGGCGGCATACGGTGCGAAGCAATTCGATTCGGCATTCACATACAGCAAACGGTTTGCGGAAAAATATCCTGACAATCTCTGCGGCCGTTTCGGATTGACAACGGCGTATTATATCAAAGGCGAGATCGGTGAATTTCTGGGTAATCTTAAAAAATCGCCTCGGATTTTCCCGGTAATTTCCGGGCGCACATGTTTTGCAAGGAATTTTACGAGTTGGCGTTTCGCGCAACCAAGGATCCCAAGTATGACAGGCTGGTCAAATACCACTATCGACGCGCCCGCGAAATAAATCCCGCCCTGCCGTAATATCGGCTATTTCTTTTTTTCCGAATAATACCAGTGCCAGGGTTCCCAGTGCACGACCGTGCTGTCGTCGCGGGGATAGGTTTCGATGAAACCGTAATCGGCGGCATGAGTTTTCAGCCACTTATAGGTATTGCTTTTAAAGAAAGGGCCGTCGTTAGTAGAAAAATCCAA
>CAZVNK010000080.1:2732-7388 GCA_964628115.1 uncultured Ignavibacteriaceae bacterium
CCGCTGTCGAGTCGTCGCTTGATAAGTGAACGCTGATACGTCGGAGAACGGTACCCCGATTTCACCACAATAAAAACACTGTCCCGTTGCGCCTGTTTTGCCATATCGACCAGCGCCGATCTGGTATCAGTCTGCACGTATATACGGCTGGAATCAAGACACAATTCAGCCGGCAGACGCACCAATTCATCCGGATCGGCGAAATCCGACGAATCGATTTTCCAGCCGCACCACCATTGCGGAATGGGATAGGCGCTTGAATCGATAAACAGCGTATCATGGCACTCGTCGGCCAACACCGGCGACATCATGAAAAGCAGAACGATAAAAAACAGCCGAGCACGAATCATCCGGTATAGCGTAAATTGCTGTTGGTCGAGGTCAGGATCGGTTTGTCGCGGTCGTACGAGGCCGCGACGACTTCGGCGATAAACAGGGTATGATCGCCGGCCGAGACGGTTTCGGTCACCTTGCAATCGAGATATCCGACAACGCCCCCGAGAACGGGCGAGCCGGTTCCGGGCGCATCGGTAACGGTTGCCGATTCCAGTTTGTGATATCCCGATTCGGCCGGGCCGTAATACACCTTGGCGAAATCGGCCTGATCCTCGTCGATCAAATTGACCGCGAACGCGCCGGCCTGTTTGATGAGCCGAGCGGACTGATGCTTGTTGTTGATCGCCAGCGTCACCATCGGCGGTTCCGAACCGATCTGGGTCAGCCAGCTGGCGGTGAAAGCGTTGCCGTCGGTTCCTTTGCCCATCGTAACGATATATACGCCGTATTCGAGTTTTCTTAATACCTTATTGATATCCTTACTCATGACATTGTCCTCTCATCTGTCAGTGATTGATTTTACACAGAATAACACTGTCGTTTTCTTTATGCAACCGCAATCCTCTTTATGATTCGATCGTATGCCTGGTATAACCACGAGCTACCCGCCGATGTTCCGGTAATCCGGCACCATATTGTCCGGCAGTCGGTTGTGTGTGACGGCTTCGCTTAAAATAAATGTTGAATTTCATGCCGGGATGTCGATATTATACAAAAGGGGACATATAACCAAAAAGAAAGTTTAAATATGATTACTACAATCTGCGGCAATTATCCCAGGATCGATCATCAAAAGACGCGGGTCAATCTTCGCACTGCGATCAATCGGCTGGAAAGCGGCAAAATCGATCAGGAGGAATATGAGTCGATATTGCGCCAGACGTTCGAACGGACGATAAACGATCAACTCGAGGCCGGTATCGATATTATCACCGACGGTCAGATCACCTGGCAGGACTTGTTTTCGCCGTTTTGCGAGGCGTTGGAGAACGTGGCCGCGGGCGGGCTACGGCGGTATTTCGACAACAACGTGTATTATCGGCGCCCGCAAGTAACCGGGGAGATCAGTCGGAAGAGGTCAATAGTCGCCGACAGCCCGGTCTTCACCGAAATGAAACCCGCGACGGCAATGACCAAAGCGGTGCTTTGCGGCCCGGTGACGTTCGCGCTGTATTCCGATGATTTTCATTATGGCAGTATCGAAAGTCTGGCGACGGCGGTGGCGGGAGTCATTCGCGAGGAAATCGCGGCGTTGCAACAACTCGGCGTGTCCTATGTGCAACTCGATGAACCGGGACTGCCGGAGCACCCGGAGTACGTTGATCTTCTGGTGAAACTTTTGCCCGATATGGTAAACGGGACGGATATCCATTTGGGACTGGCGTTTTACTTTACGTCGCTGAAAACAATTGCATCGCGTCTGAACGAGTTTCCCGTCGATTTTCTGGCGCTCGATCTGGTCAGTCATCCCGATGACATGGAAAGCCTGCCGATTCTGGATAAATACGAACTGCATGCCGGATTGATCGATGCGCGCAATATCATGCTGGAAAACATTGAAGAGGTGCATGCTCGACTGGCATGGTTGCAGGAGCGCGTGACTCCGAAACGAATCGTGCTGACGACGTCCTGCGGGCTGGAATTTCTTCCGCGCGATTATGCCCTGGATAAAATGCGGCATCTGGTACAGCTTGCCGCCGAACAACAGGTGGGTACCGATGCAAAATAACATAAAAGCACCGTTGCTGACGACCACAGTCGGATCGTTTCCCAAACCGGCCTATCTACTCAAAGCGCGACGGCAGTTCGCGCGCGGCGATATCGACTACACTGCTCTGCATGAACTGGAAAAGAAGGCCACGGCCGAGGTTATCGCCTTGCAGGAGGAGATCGGTCTTGATATTCTGGTGCACGGAGAAATGGAACGCGGTGACATGGCGACCTATTTCGCCGAGCATCTGGAAGGATTCGAGATATCATCGCCGGTGCGTTCGTACGGCAATCGTTATTATCGCAAACCGATCGTGACAGGCGAAATCAAACGCCCGAATCCGATTACGGTGGAGATGTTTTCGTATGCCCAATCGCTGACCGAAAAACCTGTCAAAGGAATGCTAACCGGTCCGTACACCATGTGTGACTGGTCGTTCAATAAGTACTACCGGAATCGACACGAGGTGGTGATGGCGATGGCGGAAGTGATTGCGGCCGAAGCGCGCGATCTTCAGACCGCCGGAGCGAAATACATACAGATCGACGAACCGGCGATCTCGACTCGCCCGGCCGAACTTGATCTGGCCATCGAAGCGATGACGGTGGTGACGGCGGGTTTGACCGCGAAAACGATCAGCCATATCTGCTATGGAAATTTTGCGCCGATTTATCCTCGTCTGCTTGATCTTCCGGTCGACCAGTTCGATCTGGAATTCGCCAACTCCGATTTCGCGAATGTCGACGTGTTTTCAACGCCGCCGTTCTCCAAGGAGATCGCGGTTGGCGTGATCGATATTCACAGCCACAAGCTCGAGACGAAAGAGCAGGTGAAACAGAGAATTTACAAGGCGCTCAAGGCGTTTCCCCCTGAAAAAGTGTATATCGGTCCGGATTGCGGTCTGAAAACCCGCACCTGGGAAGAAACCAAAGCCAAATTGACGGTGATGGTGTCTGCGGTGCGGGAAGTGCGTCGCGAATTAAGCGGGGTTACGCATGAAGCATCCGTTTCGGGATGATATCACTCAACGCGTTCTGGTATGCGACGGCGCCATGGGGACTCGTCTGCATGAACGGGGCATCAGCTATGAAACGTCGCTGGACGGTCTTTGCCTGACACAGCCGGACGTTATCACGAATATTCATCGGGAATATATCGAATCCGGCGCGGAAATCATCGAAACCAACACCTTCGGGGCCAATCGTTATCGTCTGCATACTCACGGTCTTCAGGATCAGGTTCGTGAGATCAATCGGATCGGGGCGCAACTGGCGCGCCATGCCCGCGATGAAATGGGTCGGGAGGTGTATATTGCCGGGGCGATCGGACCTACCGGCAAGCGATTGTATCCGCTCGGCAAAGTCAGCACCGATGACATAAAAACGGCGTTTGGCGAGCAGGTCGAGGGATTGCTTGCCGGCGGAGTTGATCTGTTCATTCTTGAGACCTTTTATGATATCAATGAAGTCTGGCTGGCGGTCGCGACGGTTCGCGAGTTGAGCGATCTTCCGATTGTCGCACAGATGACATTCACGGCTGAGGGGGTCACTCCGGTCGGCTTCACTCCGGAGGAATGCGCACGCCGTCTGTCGGAATATGATATCGACCTGATCGGCGCGAATTGCTCGGTCGGACCGCAATTGCTTATCCCGGTTTTGGAGCGAATGCGGACCGAAACGAGTCTGCCGCTTTCGGTACAGCCGAATGCCAGTTTGCCCAAGTATGTCGAGGGGCGATATATTTACCACGTTTCGCCGGATTATTTCGCGGAGACTTCGGAGCAGTTCCTGGCGCTGAATGTCCGGCTTATCGGCGGATGTTGCGGTACCACGCCGGAGCATATCAAGGCTTTAGCTGAATTGGTCAAAAAAAAAAGAGACCTGATCGAGACTGACGAGACTGCGCTGTTCTCAGTCGGCGAAGTCGGCGTGCGTGAACGATATCAACGCACGACCGCCGATCGGTCGGCCTTTGCACGGGCACTGGACGAACGGTTCGTGGTTTCGGTCGAGATCGATCCGCCACGAGGTTCCAATCCCGAAAAAATACTCAAAGCCGCCGGAATGCTGGAGGAATTGGGCGTCGACGCCGTCAATATCGCCGATTCGCCGATGGCGCGAGTTCGGATGGGAGCGCTGGCGGCGGCGGCATTGATCGTGCAACGTACGAATCTTGAGGTCATACTGCATATGACCTGTCGCGATCGCAACCTGATGGGGCTTCAATCCGACCTGCTGGGCGCTCATGCGCTGGGTATCAGCAATATTCTGGCCCTGACCGGCGATCCGGTGCAAAGCGGCAATTATCCCAATGTCACGTCGGTATACGATGTCGATTCCATCGGATTGTTGCAGGTGGTCGATGCCCTCAATCGCGGCGAGGATACCGCCGGGAATTCAATCGGAACACCCACCGCACTGACCGCCGGAGTGGCGGTCAATCCCGTGAGTGACGATTCCTCGCGCGAAATCGAACGGTTCCGTCGCAAGGAGGCGTTTCATCCGGCGTTTGCCATGACCCAGCCGGTGTATGAAAAGGAGGCGCTGGAAAGATTCCTGGCGACGGTGAGGGATACGAATGTAAAAATCATCGCCGGGATACTGCCGTTA
>CAZVNK010000080.1:7398-9740 GCA_964628115.1 uncultured Ignavibacteriaceae bacterium
TGTACGGAACAGGCGCTTACCTGGCCGGATGGATCCGGCCCGGATCTGATCGTGTCCTGGAGTCGGTGGGGGATACGGACGTGAAAATCATCGCCGGAATACTGCCGTTACTCAGTTATCGCCATGCCAATTTTATGCACCATGAGGTTCCGGGGATAATCGTTCCGAAAGACGTCCGCGAGAGACTTAAAGCCGCCGGCGAAAACGCCGCCGATGTCAGTATTGAGTTGACGGTCGAATTACTCGAACGAATCAAGCCGCTGGTGGCCGGAGTATATTTTATGCCGTCATTCGGGCGGTATACCATCATCGCGGAGATTATCCGCCGGTCCGGATTGACCGCCGGAGTCCCTGAGCCGGCCGCTCTTCCTGCCGACTCGATTTCCTGAAAATATGATTGCAAAGGCGGGAGAAATCCGCTATCTTGGCCCCACTTTATAAACGGGGTAATACTACGCGATGGCAGAGACGGAAACCAAAATCACATTGCCGAAGCTGGACTGGAAAACCGCCACCTGTGAAGTCTGCGGAAAGCCGTTTCAGTATTTCGGCAGAGTTCGTCCACATACCTGCAAAGATGGCGACTGCCGCTATAAATATCAGCATCGTATCGATCCTGACACCTGGGCCAGCTATCAACCCAATTTTTTCGATTCCAAAAAGTAATTTACAGGCGCAACCGGGAACGACTAAAATCTGCCCAAATAAAAACGGGACAGCTTATTACTGTCCCGTTTTGTCGTGTGTTCGGTAATTATCCGCAAATCGGCGGCGGGCCGGCCGGATTGCCGTAGATATGATCAATCAGATACAAGATGTCGAGCAGGTTGACATCGGTATCGCCGTTGGCGTCGCCACAAACATACTCGAATCCGCAACCGGGCAGATACGCACCGATCAGGGTTCCGTAATCGTTGTTATTCGCCGCGCAGAGCATTGACTGGGTCGATTCGGGCGGCCCGTGAAGCGGGATAATAGCCGGCGGCAAGACTGACCACCAGGGCAAAGACAAGGGCGGTGACAATCAGCCACAACGGCAGGGCAAACAACTCCATCGGCGGCATTCCCTCGCGTTCCATGATGGTGCGGGCGATGATCGAGGCGATGCGCGAGATGGCCCATCCGCCGATAATACCGATGACCGCCCCGATAATGCCGATCAGGCCTGATTCGACCAGAAACAGAATGCGGATGTCACGCTCTCCGGCTCCCAACGATTTTAAAACGCCGATTTCGCGGGTGCGTTCGACGATTGACATTACCATCGTATTGACAATGCCCAGCGCGGCGGTAACCAGCGCAATCATGCCG
Source organism: uncultured Ignavibacteriaceae bacterium (assembly GCA_964628115.1). Classification (GTDB taxonomy): domain Bacteria; phylum Zixibacteria; class MSB-5A5; order GN15; family PGXB01; genus JAFGAL01. The sequence goes on from CAZVNK010000080.1 coordinate 8,710, forward strand.
ACCACGGCCAGGCCGAGATCGAAATAAACGAAAAACCGCCTGATTTCCTTGAGTTGTTCGGCAAAGCTGAAAGTTCTGAGGCCGAGCGCCTCAATGGTATCACGAATCGGTTCGTAGGCAAAGTGGGGATCGAGTTCCAGTGTCAGTTTGGGGAAGGTGCGTCCGGAATCGGTTGGTGACTCGAAAATACTCCCGTCGTACATGGCGCCCAGCATATCGATCGGCTCGCCGCTGTAGCCCGCTGAGGAAAAAGCCCGTCCGGTGCCGACGGGAATAATAACCGGTTTCAAGCGAAGCGGGCCGCCGTGTCGTCCCCTGAGAACGCCGCAGACTACGAGTGTGTCGCTGACGGTTTGCCGGGCGTTGATCAATCCGTCGATGAATCCCGTCATGGCGACTTTCAATTCACCGCGTACCAGGCGCATCAGATAATAGCGGTTTCTCAGTGAATCCATGTGCACGTCGGCCGCGCGTTCATGAATGTTTTCCAGCATACTCTGCGGGACACGCGCGATGGCGCTGTCAAGACTGGCGACGTCGATTGAGACGATCAGGGTGTCGCCGATCAGAGAATCGGGAGACAGGATATCAAGGTCGTTTACCAGCGCTTCGGTGACCAGAATACGATCGGCGCTGTCATCCCGGAAAGCCTCACCGGCGGCCAGATCGGTAAACGCTTTGGTTTGCAGGGCTGTCACCGACAGGGCCTGGGCCTTGGTAGTGATCGTCGTGTCGGCGGTGGTGATTGTCACATTGAATTCGTTAAAGGGGTACACCAGCCGCACGCCCGGAATGGCCATAATACTGTCAACCGTTTCCTGGCTTATGACGGTTTTTGACGTGTCGATTTTTTGCTCGGCACGCGGCGGATAGACCATCATGGTGTGCACCAGCCCGAGATTTTCATACCGTTCGGTGATGTTTCGTTGCAGGCCGACGCCATATGACATGATGGCGCTAAACGCGGCGATGGCGATAACGACACCGGCCACGGTCAGGGTGGCACGCAGTTTCATTCGCCGGATATTGCC
>CAZVNK010000081.1:0-7625 GCA_964628115.1 uncultured Ignavibacteriaceae bacterium
TTCTTTATCACCGGCGTACTCCGATATGTTGCCCATCTTTTCCGACAACTCGGGTGGTTTGGGTGGCTTTCCCGGTGGCTTCATCGCCTCAAACTCGGTCTCGCTGACCATGCCGTCTCCGTCGGTGTCGGCGGCGGTCAGCCGGTCGATCAAATCGGCGAACGGCGCATTGTTGACACCCATCGCATCGGCTTGGGACTGCACCTGGGAGATGTCGATTTGCCCGTCGCCGTCGTCATCCAATCGCGTAAACATGTCCGTTCGCATTTGAGCCGGCATTTCGGTTGACATGCCGGTGTTGCTTTGAATTCCATCAATCATGGATACCTCCTTCCCATTGGGAATCCGTTGTGTAACTCACCGCGAAATTCTGCGGCCTATCCGGTGGTTCGGCGTCGGGCGTGTTTTATTAATGGATTAGATGGGCTATTTTTGTATCAAATTGTATCGGGGAGTATTCCCGAGGCGGGAAAACTCGCCTCGGGAAACGTCGGGATTTTGTGGCAAATGTCTCGAATGGATGTCTTTCGTATCGGACTAGGGTTCGAATTCTTTTTCGGTGTATCCCTCAGGGATTTCAAAGAGACTGTCGGGAAGGTCTTTTTCCTCAACGCTGATCAGATCGGATTGTGACCTTACATAGTCTATCATGCCATCCTCGGATTTCCGGCCGTAAAATTGTGAGAGCTTGGTTATTGCTTCGTCGGCCGCAGTAGGGTTTTCCCATTCCGGCAATACTATATTTCGGATATAAAGTTCATGTTCGTCTGTTAACGTATCCATTTCAGGCTCCGGCATGCGGATTCGCCATATCCTTCTTACGGGAACCTCACCGGTTTTAATGGTTATATCCATTAATTGCAGTGTTTGCCGTATCATGATGTCAAAAAGGCCATTTTCCCTTGAGTTATCCTTTCCTGCAAACATTCTTTGTTCGAGTCGGTCGTTCTGGACGTAATACTCGGCGCCGGGGACATCACTGCTTATCCATGCCTCAAGCGTTGATTGTATCATTGTCTCAAGTGATAATGAACTAATGGTACCATCGGCCTGCAGTTTGATATATCGACACGGATACCCGTTAATTGTGTCAATCGCCGACGTCGAGTCGACCGATTCAATCCAGTCAACGCCATTCGGCAGATGATCGTCGTATACTTCGAACGATACATAAACATTGGTATCTTCCGGTAACGGCATGGTCGCGTCGCTGATATTTATAATTTTGTAGGATTGCTTAACGACATCAGCTTTGATTAGCGTATCGCCGCCAAACTGTTTAAATTCGATAGTATGGTCTACAACAGGCATTTCCATGAGAATCCCCATAATCTCAGATAATGTTGCTTTGGATTCCACTCGTGCTTTTTCTCCGGAAAAGAACATGGTGCATACTTCATCCTGCCCGCCAAGTCCTATGAGGTCCAGATTCGTTTTCTCGACCATGATCACGCCGCCGGTGGCATTGATCGCACATGCCAATAGCCCGACCACCAATACTAAGACATTTCGTTTGTTCATGATTTCCTCCCTTTGACGCACCCAAATATACAAACTGGTCGGGATGGTTACAAGTATAATTTCAGGCAAAAGAAAACCCCCGCGTGGGCGGGGGTTTAAATTTCAACGGACAGTATCCCGATGGAAAATCAGATATCGACCGAATCGACGTCGGTCTCCGGCCGCGTGACTTCCTCGACCTTTTCGTGGATAACGTCCGGCCGTTTGTCTTTGAGTTTGCTTTTGTGTTTTTTCAACTGGACTTTGACCTTGTCGACGGCCTGTTCGATCGATGCGTACATATCATTGGTATCACCTTTGCCGGTGAGGACGGCGTTGTAGACCCTGGTTTTGATTTCCGCGGTCTGGCGATACTTTTCCACGTCCAGGATAACCTCAGAGGAGATGATGTTTTCGAAATATCTGGTGAGTCCGGCGACTTCGTGCTCCACGTGCTCCTTAAGTTCCGGCGTCAGATCAAAATGCCGTGCCGTGATTTCAATGTTCATCTCACCCAACTCCTTTCTGTTTATCCGGGATTCCCCTCACCGCCCTCGGCGGTGATCATCCCATGTTCTGTCCCCTCTAATTCAGGAGATGCCATGTTGTCGGTTCCATACGTTATATGAGTCTTTCCCGGTTGCCGACCAAATAATCGTGTAACAAAGTGTATCACCGGCCGGTCGGACGTCCGGAATCGCATCATCCCGAGTCAGATCCATGCAGATAAAGAATCTTGTATGTTTCCCGAGCCTTGTTTCGCAATCGGGAATATGTTGGTTTGTGTGTATTGGACTTCGGGTGTACCCTGTATCGATCCAACGCGATCGGTGTGTATGATTGGCGTGAAAATCCGGACAAGCCGATGGTGGGGTACGGCTGTCGGTATCAACGCCTGATGAAGCGACACCTGCGTCGCCGACTACGGCTGTCTGACGGAGACAGACCGTCTCAGGGACGAAAATTCGGTCCAATGAATGTGTGCCCTCCTATGTCCGGCTCGGGGCCGGATATGTTTCCAAAAAACACTGCCTGTAGTATATCGCGTGTTTTCACGTCAATTAACCGCCCGCTTGCGGAATCGGGCCGGCTGAATTTTAAGCTCTTCACGGTACTTGGTGACGGTACGCCGGGCCAGTTTGATGCCTTCCTTCTGCAAACGACGGAATATTTCCTGGTCGGACAGCGGGTGGGTCGGGTCTTCGGCCCTTATGATTTCCTCAATGCGCTTTTTTACGTTCAGCTTGGACATATCCTCGCCGTCCTCGTTGGCGATTCCCGCATTGAAGAAATACTTGATTTCGTAAACACCCTGCGGCGTTTGCACGTACTTGCCGTTGGATACCCGGCTGACGGTGGCGACGTTCATATCGACCCGCCGGGCGATATCCTCCATAATCAACGGCCTGATATAAGCCGACCCTTTGTCGAAGAATTCCTGCTGTTCCTTGACGATGGCTTCCATGACGCGAATCATGGTGGAACGTCGCTGATTGATGGAATTCAACAGCCAGCGCGCCTGTTCCAGTTTTTCCCGGACGTATTTCTTGGTATCCTTGGAAGTTTGTTTGTCGCCTTTCAGCAGTTGTCGATATCCGGGATTGATACGCAGGCGGGGAGTGTTTTTGTCGTTATGGATAACCATGTACTCTTCACCGACTTTATCCACGATCAAGTCCGGCACGATCGGCATGGCGCCCGATTCGAATCGTCCGTATGCCGGCGTGGGCGAAAGCGTTTTAATCAAATCCATTGCCTGTTGGGCTTTTTCAAAGGGAATACTCATCGCGCGGGAAATCTGGAGAATCGATTTTTTGTCAAGCACGTTGACATACTGATCGACAATACGATAGGCGATGGAATCCTTGTGGCCCCGTTCCTCCAATTGAAGTAGTAACGATTCCCGCAAATCGCGTGAACCGACTCCCGGGGGATCGAAGCTTTTGATCAGATCGACTATTTTCTGTACGTTCTCGACGGACATTTTCAGCTCGACCGCCATGTCTTCCGGCGCAACCACCAGGTAACCGCGCGGGGAGATGTTGCCGATGATATATTCACCGATCAGATGATCCTCTTCCGACAGTTTGAGAAACGAAAGCTGTTCAAAAAGATGATCGTAAAGGGTTTTTTGCAGTTCGGGAGCCCTTTCAAAGGTTTCCTCGGAGCGTTCAAACGTGCTCTTGGTCTTATAATCCAGTTCCTCGGCGAAATAACTTTCCCAGTCGATTTTTTCGAACCGGGGATCGATCTCTTTGTCACTCTCAAGAATTTCGGCGTCATCCGGTGTCTCCACCTGTTCCTGGGGGTCGAGTTGATCGACCTCTTCCAGCAGAGGATTGATGGATAATTCATGACGCAGGGTTTGCTCCAGTTGCAAAATGGGCATCTGAAGCATTTTAAGTGACTGGATAAGCTGAGGCGCCAGTGTTTGTTTGAGTTTTAACTGAAGACCAAGTTTCATAGTTGTTTCCTTAGCTAACGTATCCTGATGTCCTGCTCCTTCTCTATGACACCTTATCGGCCAACTTCAAATCGCATTTTACCGAATGCCTTCCAACGGTGCATCTTTCATGCATATCAAGGCGATTCTGTTCAGAAATTACTATCAATTCAGTTTAAACTTCTCTCCCAAATAGATCTTTTTGGCTTCGGGATCCTCCGCTAAAAATTGAGCGGTGCCCGATTTCAGTATTTTCCCTTCACACATTATATACGCACGATCACAGATTGAGAGTGTCTCTCTTACATTGTGATCGGTAATCAGCACTCCCAGTCCCTGATCGGTGAGTCGGGAGATATTTTTCTGAATGTCCTCGACTGCGATGGGATCGATTCCGGCAAACGGCTCATCAAGCAAAATAAATTGTGGTTCGGCCACCAATGCGCGAGTGATTTCCACCCGGCGGCGCTCTCCGCCTGAGAGCGAGTAGGCTTTCCTTTTACGCAAGTGGCTGATATCCAACTCTTTAAGTAATTGTTCCAGCCGTTCGCGGCGTTTCCGTCGCGACATGCGTTGCATTTGCAGGATAGCCATGATATTCTCTTCCACCGTCATTTTGCGAAACACCGATGTCTCCTGGGCCAGATAACCGATTCCCAACCGCGCCCGACGATACATTGGCGAAACCGTAATATCCCGTTTTCCGATAAAGACCTTTCCGGAATTGGGTCGGATGAAACCGATTATCATGTAAAATGTGGTTGTTTTACCGGCACCGTTGGGACCAAGTAGTCCAACGACTTCGCCGGGATTCACGGTTATCGATACCCCATCGACAACAGCCCGCTTGCGGTATTTTTTAACAAGGTTCGTAGAACTTAGCTGAACAACCTCCATATAATATAATATGCATAGAAAGCCAAAAAATACAACTCAAATTTGTTATCCCGCATAATATTTGCTAAACTTGTTTGGAATCATTATCTTAGATGCCGATAAATTTTGAAAAAACAATGACTGCATATTGATATAGGAAACGGATTATGAACAAATCCTTATCGTTACTCGTTATTTTACTTGGACTTCTGGCGGCCTGCTCGCAACCCGGCCCCGGCGGAAAACGGTTTGATCAGGGAATCGAGGCTCTTCGCGACGGCGATCCCAAAACCGCCCGTGAAACGTTTGCCCGGCTTGACTCGCTTGAGGCCGACTCACCCTATGGATCTTATGGCTTGGCCCTGTATTATGAAAAAGAGGGGCAATATGTCGAAGCCGCAACCGCTTATGATAAGTGCCTGACGAAATATCCGGAATTCGTTCCCGCCATGCTGGGTTCGGCTCGTCTGGCAATGAAAATGAATCGGCCGGTGCGCGCCCGCGCCGCCGCTGAAAAAGCATACAAGCTGGAAAAACACAATCCCGCGATTATGGCGGTGCTGTGCGACGCCCTTACCGCATCGGGAGAGCCGGGCAAAGCACGCCGTGGACTCATGGAGGCGATGGAACGAAGTCCTGATAATCCCACGTTATTGCTGGCCGATGCCCGTTTTCAGCTTCATGCCGGTGAATTCGACCGGGCATTACGGACAATCAATGACAAAGTAACCAATACCGATGACGTAGACATCTTGAGAGAAATCGGTGATATGTACGCCATGCTCGGGATGGCGGATGACGCGGCTGTCTGGTATGCAAAGGCTTTGGATGAAGACCGGCACGATTACTATCTCAAAGCTGATATCGCCGATGCGTATATCAAGCTTGGTTATTACCATGACGCCCGTCAACTGATCGATCAACTGGCCGATTATCAAACGGTTTCGCATCGTTATTTTTTATCATCAAAGAAATGGTATGAAGCCCGGGATGACCTTTATGCGGCCTTTACGGGATATCTTGACGCTTACATGCATTTCACCAATTCACCGACAGTGCTGATGAACCTGGCGCACCTTCGTTATGATATAAAACAGACGGCAGTGGCCAGTACTCATTACGAACAGGCGTTTTTGTGGGCGGAATCGAACCAGTTCGCCGAAGAAGATATGGTTGAAATGCATCTCGACCGCGCCGAGCAAATGTTCGACCATGGTCAAGGTGTTGCCGCGTCGGCTCCGATCAAGGAAATCCTCGATAATCCGTTAAACGAATATCCCATTATTCGGGTCGTGTCACTTTTTTATGCCAGGTTCGCCGAAAAGGATAAAACCGGGGAAATGCTGAAACGGCTGGACAGCTTCAGTGAGGGCAATCCCACGCGCATGTCCCAAACCGGTGATGTGTATCGGCGGGTGGATTCGCTTGATCGCGCGCAAAAATGGTATGACTGGACACTGAAAGTCGATCATAGCAACTTTGACGCCATATTGGGCAAGCTGACAGTCTGGCGAGACTTGGGTGAATATGACACGGCATTACATTTTCTCGACAGTCTTGACCGGCGGTTGACCATGTATCGTCCGGTGGCGGTAGAGAAATTCGGCTTGTTGATGGCATCCGAGCAGTATGAACAGGCTCTGGCGTTTGCCCGCGAATTGATTGCATCCGCCCCGCATGATATCGATTATTGTCGGTTTGCCATTGCGGCCGCGACCGCACTTGGACAGGGTGATGAAGCCATGAATCTGTGCCTGGCATATCTGGATAATAACCCCGAAGACGTCAATGCCCATACGATGGTTGCGGAGCAATATTGGGCGGTCGGCGAGATGGACAAGGCCGATGAAGCGGCCGCACGGGCGATTACTCTGGATTCTGTGGCAATCAAGGCTTATCTGATTAAAGCCCGGATTTTATTGGCCGAAGGCAATGTGGATTCGGTCAAGACCGTTTATTCCTGGTTGTTGACCAAGAATGAGTACGTCGATGAGGCGTTAAGCGGGTTGGTCGAAATCACGCTTGAGCATGGAGGAGACTATCGCGAGGCCATGAATCTGGCCAACCGCGCCCTGCAGGTTGACAATGACAATCCGGTGAATCTGGCCCGGTTGGGACGTGTGCATTATGCTACGGGACGATATGATATTGCCCGGAGTACGTACGAACACGGTCTGAAAGTGGTCCCCGACGACGCCGAATTGCATTATTATGCCGGCGTTAATTACATCAAACTGGAAGAAAACAAAAAGGCGCGTGAACATTTAAACAAAGCCATCAAACTGGGACTGCGCGATGATTTAAAACAGGAGGCGAATCGCCTTTTGACCTCGCTTTAGTCCCGAAGAAATATATAGAAAAAGAAACGGCGGAAATACTCCGCCGTTTTTCATGTACGATTTTGTTATTCTTTCTGAATCTCACCGGTCATGGGAACGAAACGCACCGGGAAAATCGATTTTTGCATAACGCCGTCCTCGGATTTTATCAGCAAAATCAAATCCTGACTGAATTCTCCCACCGGCACCACCATCCGCCCGCCGGTTTTCAACTGCTCCACCAACGGTTTCGGTATGTGCGGAGGCGCGGCGGTCACGATGATGGCATCGAACGGCGCCTGTTCCGGCCACCCGCGATATCCGTCGCCGGAGCGCACGTGGACATTGCCATATCCCAGTGAATCCAACAGACTGTCGGCGCGAGTCGCCAGGGCAGAGATGATTTCAATACTATATACCGAATCGGAAATTTCCGCCAGCACGGCAGCATGATATCCCGATCCGGTACCGATTTCGAGGATTTTTGA
>CAZVNK010000081.1:7635-9366 GCA_964628115.1 uncultured Ignavibacteriaceae bacterium
AGTAACAAATAGATACTGCATCATAAACCGCCCTCCAACTGGTATGATCATACGGCCACCGGTCTTCAACTGTTTTAATAACGATTTCGATAGAGTAGACACTATTAACCAGTTCAGCGAGAATCGCCGCCTGATATCCCGATCCGGTGCCGATTTCGAGGATTTTTGACGATGAATCGATTTTTAACAATTCCGTCATGATCGCGACGATATACGGCTGAGAGATGGTCTGGTCATGGCCGATCGGAAGCGGCCCGTCCCGGTACGATTCATCGCGGTATCGTTTCGGTACGAACACATGCCTCGGCACGGTTCGCATGGCGTCAAGAACGAGTGAGTCTTTCACGTCGCGTCGGACGATTTGTTGATTCACCATATTCAGGCGTTCTTCGGCAAAGCGTTCCTCTTCGGTTTTATCGGAGTCGGACTGGCCTGAACACGAAAACAGCATAATCATAAGAATCACGTATCGTGATATACACCCTGTAAAATGACGAATATTCATCAATCGGTAATATAGACTCTGACAGGAAACTGTCAAACGGTAAAAGTGCGACCGTTGATTTCCCTCAGCCAGATCGCGACCAGCCCGGCGATTTTCCGATTCGGCACCTCGGTGATCGTCGCGCCGTTGAGAATGCGGACATAGATATCGAGCGCCTGACGGGTTTCGTCAACCGTGAGTGTCTCGCCGGTTTGTTTGAGCCATTGATCGCGATAATCTATTGTCAGACGAATCAGCGTGCCCATGACCCGCATGGAATCCGTCGGCATCAGCCCGTGCTCTTTGAGAACGTCCGCAAAGAACCGTCGTATATCGTCGTTATTCAGCATCGTTTTTTTTCTTGCACATCCTTCTTCATAATATTACATAAAAATCAATGGATCAAATACTAAGTGTTGTTGCATGGCTCCAGGACGTCGTCTGGGGCGTCCCACTTATTCTTATTCTGGTCGGCACCGGTATCTTTGTCACCATCCGCAACCGGTTTGTCCAATTTCGTGGATTCAAACACAGTATCGAACTGATCTCCGGCAGGTATGATAAGCCGCATCACAAGGGAGAAATCACTCACTTTCAGGCATTGTCGGCCGCGCTGTCGGCGACCATCGGTACCGGTAATATCACCGGAGTGGCGACCGCCGTGGCGGTTGGCGGCCCGGGGGCATTGTTCTGGATGTGGGTGACGGCGGTATTCGGGATGGCCGTGAAATTCACGTCATGTACGCTGGCGGTGATGTATCGCAAAATCGACGATGACGGCTACGTGCGCGGCGGCCCGATGTATTTTATCGAGATGGGCATGGGCCCGCGCTGGAAGTTTTTGGCATACATGTTTGCGATCTGCACCGCGGTCGCGGCGCTCGGTATCGGCAACATGGTGCAGGCCAATTCGGTTGCTGACGGGCTGGCATCGCTGGCCGATGTCAGCGGAACCGCATCGGAGAGCATGGTGCGATGGATTATCGGACTGGTTATCGCGGTTATGGTCGGGCTGGTGATTGTCGGCGGAATCAAGCGGATCGGGCAGGTTGCCAGCAAACTGGTGCCGTTCATGAGTGTGGTCTATGTGATTTCGGCGTTGATCGTGCTGGTGATATCGTATGACAAAATACTCCCGGCATTCACGATGATTTTCGAGTATGCGTTCACGCCGCTCTCGGCGACCGGCGGATTTGTCGGGTCGACCATCTGGATCACGCTCCAGCAGGGAATGCGGCGCGGCGTGT
>CAZVNK010000081.1:9377-9719 GCA_964628115.1 uncultured Ignavibacteriaceae bacterium
GCGCATGCCGCCGCAAAAGTCAACGAACCGGTACGCGAGGGACTGGTAGCCTCGATCGGCCCGTTTATCGATACGCTTCTGATTTGCACCATGACCGGGCTGGTGATTCTGGTTTCCGGCGAATGGATGACCGGCGAAACCGGCACGCCTTTGACCGCCAACTCATTCGGTGCGATTTTGCCGGGATGGGGCGGACGGATGGTGTCGCTCGGGCTGGTGCTGTTCGCGTATTCGACCATTATCAGCTGGTCATACTATGGTGAGAAGGGAATCGAATATATCTTCGGACGTCCCGCCGTGAAACCGTACGTAAATCGCGAGACCGGGGACGTGGAGCACGGT
>CAZVNK010000082.1:0-9342 GCA_964628115.1 uncultured Ignavibacteriaceae bacterium
TCGCTTTCTCGGTTACGGACCGTCGTCGGGAACCGGTATCATCGGGCATATGATTACTTTGCAAAATGAATTCTCCTGTTCCGACGGAGATATCTTTCCCTATCGTTTTCGATCCCACAAACTCGGGCCGCTGATGGGCAAACGCACCTGGGGTGGTGTGGTCGGCTATGATATGGTGCATCGGTTATCAGACGGCGGTTATTGCATTATTCCCGAAGGGGGGATGTACGATTTCGACGGGAAGTGGCTGATCGAAAACGAGGGCGTGTATCCCGACATAGAGATCGACAATACGCCGGAACGGTTGGCGCGCGGATACGACGACCAGTTGCTGGAAGCCATTACCTATCTCAAGAAGAAGATCGCCGTGGAGCCGCCGTTAAAAATGATCCCGCCCGAACCGCCGCAAGAACGATAGCAATGTGGTAAAATGAAAACGGGGAATGGAAGCGCCATTCCCCGTCTTGTTATCCGTCATGCCGTCCGGATCCGAATGGCCTTTTTTCTCATGGGCAGTTCAACTCGGAACCGTCTCCGTACAGAAACTGAATCAAATCCAGAATGTCCAGTAAATTGATCCCGCCGGAATTGTCGACGTCGGCCGCCTCGATATGTTCCGGGGATGGACCTTCGTTGTAAACGAAATCTATGACGAAGAGAATATCCAGTAGATTGATGCTTTCATCGTTGTTGGCGTCGCCGCAAACATACGGCGCTTTGATATTGAACGTGTATACCCGACTGTCAATCGCGCCCGGCTCATCGGTCACCGTGCCCGTGAATTGAATGACGCCCCGTGACGATGGATTTCCCGACAGCAGACCGTCGGTCGACAGTGTCAATCCGGTACCATCAAGATCGGCTTCGAAATCAGCCCAGGTTGGCACGCCGGTTCCGCCTGCTGATTCCAACTGCAGAGAGTATTCACTGCCTTCGATTCCGTCGGGAAGGCTGTCCGTAATAATGGCGACGGGCGTATTGATCGTGAAGGTCAATTCCTGTTCCCGCGATGCACCGATTGAATCGGTCAATACCGCAATAAACGAAATTAAACCTGCCTCAAGAGGCGATCCGGCCAAAACACCGGTGTCGGCCAGAATCAAATCGCTCGACAACAAATCGTCGTTTTTGTCACTCCAGATCAGATTGCCGGTCCCGCCGGAACCGTTCATTACCTGCTCATAGACAATTCCGACCGTCCAGTCCGGAAGTGTGATCGTGGCGATCGCAATCGCGGGATTAATCTCGAACGAGAACGGGACCTCGTCGGATGATCCTGCCTGATCGACCGCATGGGCGGTGAACGCAATCGTTTCGGTGATTACCGGCGTGCCTGACAGTAATCCGTCTGACGACAACATCAGCCCGGTTTCTTCGAGATCGCCGTTCAGATCACTCCAGATAATACTTTCCGTGCCGCCGGAGGATTTCAACTGCTCTGAGAACGCATAATCCTGCGTCCAGTCGGGAAGAGACGCAGTCGTTATCAGGACTCCGTCATGTATTTCGAAAGAAAAGATTTTTTCATCGCTTTCGAGTTCTTCGTCGGTGACCAGTGCCGTGAACGTAATCGTTCCGGTCGAAAGCGGTGTGCCGTCCAGCAAACCATCGGATGACAGCGCCAGTCCGCTTCCATCGAGATCGTTGTTTTTATCGATCCAGGTCAATACTCCGGTTCCGTTGTCGGCGGTGAGTTGTTGCGAATACGGAATCGCGACAGTCCAGTCCGGGAGGGAAGACGTCGTGATTTCCGGTGCATTGCTTTGTTCGCAAATATATACCGTCACGCTGACATCATCGACTCCGGCTTCCACCACCGAGCCGTCGCCGATATCGGAAGCCTCGAACCGCAATCTCATGTATGCGCTCGGCGCGACAAAATCGCTCGTCGAAAACGTATGTTCATACCAGCCACCGGAGGCCTGAACCGTCGGCCCGGCGGAATCGACTTTCACCCAGGTATATCCACTGTCGTTTGAAACGTACACCCGCATAACGTCCACATAGGCGGAACTACCGTAATCATTGGAATACCAGCGGGCATAGTGCACCAGTCCGTCGCCGGTGGTAAGATCGAACACCGGGGAGTCGAGATAGGTGGTGCCGTCATCGACGTCGGAGTTGCCGTAGACGTTATCGGTGAGATAGCAACTGCCCGAACCGTCATAATCGGTCGGGGGATCACCACGCTCGCCTGCTCCGGCCGGAATTCCGCGATCCCAGTGACCGTCGGCCGCATCGCCGGACACCGTCCAGCCCTGATCGGTCTCGAAATCATCTGAGAAAACCGTCACGACGTCGGTTGCCGGAAGTGCCACGTTGGGTGAATCCGGCGCCGGATCGTACATCCGGCCTTCGGTTGCATCCTCAGCGCTGACATAAAACGCGATGGTGTCGCCGCAGGAGACGGCGGGAAGAGATGCCATGTAAATATTGGTTTGCGCCTCGATCATCGATTCGGTTATGACCGTTCCGCCGTTTATCGAATAGTGCAATTGCCCGGTACCCGAAACCGGAGTCCCGCTTCCCGCGATGACCGTGACCGCAAAAGACGTGGCTTGATCGGGCGTGACGATTTGGGGTATACCCGAAGGGTACTCGAAATAGAGCGGGTCGGCGCCGGCATAGACGATATACGCCGCGGCGTACCCGATACTGGAACAACCGTATTCCAGACGGCCATAGCCACCGTCCTCGCCCCAACCGGTTCCCCATGAATTGCGCACGAACCAAACGCCCTCGGTTCCCTGAGTGTCGTCCCAACCGACCAGAGTTACGGCATGGTTCAATTCGCCGTTTTCATCGCAACCGTTAAAAATCCCGCCACCGTATGCCTGCAGGGCGCTGTTGGCATGAACGCCGACCGAAATCAGGCCGTAATCCATAATCGCCTGTTTTATGGCATCGACACTGGGGATGCCGTATTCGCTTCCGACATAAGCCCAGGATTCGATAACGTAATGATGGACATACGGACAGTCGCATGATCCGACATAGGCGAGATAGGGGCAATTGTCTTCCAACACCGCTCCGGTTCCGCCACAGGCATCGGTTTTGAACTCATGATAATCATGGGCGTACCAGCCGCCGGTGCAATCCCAGCCGTCGGTGTTGCAGTTCAACAACCATTGTTCTGACAGATCAACTTCCATACCGTCCTTGATCATGATATTGCATTCGAGCGGCCCGACCGTGGCAAATGCCCAGCAACTGCCGCAACCGCCCTGTTGCTTGACTACGGGAAGCCCTCCGACTTCGGTTCGCCAGTCAAACGATGACGGCAGGTCACGCTTGGCGATGCACTCATCAAAGGGCGCGAGTTCCCGCCAGTTGTCCGGAATTTTCAGTCCGCATAATTGCGTCAGCGGATATTGCGTGGCGGAGTTTTCTCTGATTTCAAAGGTCCAGCCCTCGTCGTTCGCCTGTTTCTGCAGGTCGACGATGTCCTCGGATGTCAGTTGGGCGCGAGCGGTTGAATTAATTGACAATATAATCGCAAGAAATAGAAACGAATCGATCAGGAGATTCTTTAGTGTTGTCAGGCCCCGTTGCATATACATGAAATACTCCTTTCAGCGGCTTAAAACGATGATCGCATGGCGTTAAAGCCATTTGTTCTCCGACAGGCTCCTAACGAAAAGACCGGCGAGGATGTAATATAACAGCGTGTCATCGTCATTACCAGCCCCATAAATATAGGCAAAAAATACGATTTGCCAATAAAAAGTATGTCCTGTGTATCGGCTAAACGTCGGTTATTCTTGGAATTATGAGTCGAAAGCGAGTAAAAAAACGCCGGCAAACACGATGTCATGCGCGATGTGCCGGCGTTCAACAAGGAGATGCGTAACTAATGATCTATAAAATGGAAATTATGGGAAAAGGTTCCCGTATTATGCAACTTCGATTTTGCTGGCCATGCCGTAACCGAGAATCAGCCGATTGCTATTGACCGAGATAATAACCGGGCCACGTCCACGGCTGATGACTTCCAGTTCCGTTCCCGGCACCAGGCCCATAGCCGCCAGGCGAGTGCGCATGTTGCGGCCACCGGTGACGGAAACCAGGCGGACTTTTTGTCCCGGGCCTACCATTGACAGCGGCATGATGTCCTCTCGGTGTTTCGGCTCGTCATCTCTTTCGGTCTCATATACATAATACGGTTTTCAATCCAAAAGTGAGAACAATATAACATTATACGCATCCTGACAGAAGCCGTCAAGATGAATATGTCCTCAATTTGATCAGTTTCCGGATTCTTGCGCCTGTCGCAGTGAAAGGGAAATCCGGGCCCGCTCAAGGTCGACCTCCAGCACTAAAACTTTCACCCTTTGCCGCACCTTGACAATCTCGGCGGGGTCTTTGACAAAGCGATCCGCAAGTTCGCTGATATGAATCAATCCGTCCTGATGAACACCGATATCGACAAACGCGCCGAACGCGGTCACGTTGGTGACGATTCCCGGCAGAAGCATGCCCGCCTTGACGTCCTTGATATCATTGACGGAATCGTCATAGCTGAACGGCTCGAAACTTCGGCGCGGGTCTCGACCCGGCTTGGCCAGTTCGTCCATGATATCCAGCAGGGTCGGCATGCCGACGGTTTCGGTGATGTATTTCTTCAGGTCGATTTTTTTGCGCAGGTTTTCGTCGTTCATCAGATCCAGCACACGGCATCCGAGATCATCGGCCATGGCCTGCACGATGGCATAACTTTCGGGATGCACCGCACTGCGATCCAGCGGATTGTCGGCTTCGGTGATGCGCAGAAATCCGGCGGCCTGCTCGAACGCCTTCGGGCCGAGGCGGGAGACTTTTTGCAGTGCTTTTCTCGACGGGAACGGCCCGTTTTGCTCACGATGTGATATGATATTCTGTGCCAGAGTGGGGCCCAAACCCGAAACGTACGTCAGCAATTGCTTGCTGGCGGTGTTGACTTCCACGCCCACCGCGTTGACACAACTGATCACCGTATCATCGAGTCCCTGCCGCAAAGCGGTCTGGTCGACGTCGTGCTGGTACTGTCCGACGCCGATCGACTTGGGATCGATCTTGACCAATTCCGCCAGCGGATCCATCAAACGCCGCCCGATCGACACCGCGCCCCGCACCGTGATGTCAAAATCGGGAAACTCTTCGCGCGCGACTTCGGACGCCGAATAGATCGATGCTCCCGATTCGTTGACCATTTCGATGAGAATGTGCTCCGGCAAACCGAGACCTCGAATAAAGGCTTCGGTTTCCCTCCCGGCGGTACCGTTGCCGATGGCGATAACCTTGATTTTGTATTTCTCGCACAGCGCCTTGATTTCCGACGCCGCATCGGCGCGGCGCGCCTCGCCGGAGTGCGGATAAATGGCGGTATTGTGATCCAGCCGTCCCTGCTCGTCCAGACAAACTACTTTGCAACCGGTGCGAAAACCGGGATCGATAGCCAGCAATGCTTTTTGGCCGAGGGGAGGGGCCATGAGTAGTTCGCGCAGATTTTCGGCGAAGATGCGAATCGCTTCCAGATCGGCGCGACCGCGCGAGTCCATGCGCATTTCGGTTTCCATGGCGGGATGCAACAGCCGCTTGTAGCTGTCATGCGCGGCCAGCCGCACTTGTTCCGAAGCGGCGTTGTCGCCGGCGACGAAAATCTTTTCGAGAATCGCCAATGCGTCCTCTTCGTCGGGCGCGATACTCATACTGAGAATATTTTCCGCCTCGCCTCTTCGCATCGCCAGAATCCGATGCGAGGGCGCATCGGCCAGCGGTTCGGTCCAGTCGAAATAGTCGGCATACTTGGCCCCGTCGGATTCTTTGCCGGTTATCACATGGGTCGTGATCATCGCGTCTTCGACATACAACTCCCGCAGTTTGGCGCGGGCGTCGGCGTCCTCGTTAATCCAGCCGGCGATGATATCGCGCGCTCCGGACAAAGCCTCCTCGACCGTGTTGACTTCCTTCTCGGGATCGATATAGGCTTCGGCTTCGGCCTCAGGATCGCATTGTTCCTGAAGATACAGCAACTGCGCCAGTGGTTCGAGACCGCGTTCGACGGCGATTGTCGCACGGGTGCGTCGTTTGGGACGGAAGGGAAGATAGATATCCTCGAGTTCGGTCAGGGTCTGGGCGGCTTCGAGTTTCTCTTTCAGTTCATCGGTGAGTAATTCGCGTTCTTCGAGAGATTTGAGAATGGCATCGCGGCGTTTGTCCAACTCACGCAATTGCGCCATACGGTCGCGAATGGTGGTGATGATGACTTCATCGAGACTTCCGGTCGCTTCCTTGCGATAGCGTGCGATAAACGGCACCGTGGCGTCGTCATCGAGAAGCTGGACCGTCGCGGTGATCTGTCTCTCGGCGAGTTTCAACTCACCGGCTATTTGTGATATATGAACGGCATTCATAGTCGTCTTTCCTGTGGTATAAACGGTGTCTGCTTGGGCATACATACAATAACGACGGTAAAAACGCAATACCGGAATGCGTATGATATATAAAAAGACATGAGATCGTGCCGACCGACACAATCCCGAAGCGGTTTATTGCGATGCTTTCGAAACCAGTGTCAAGCGGGAGCCGGCCGTCGCGCGTGCGGCTTCATCGCGTTCCGCCTTGAGATTTCGTTCGATCGATGCGTACGCGCTATGATTGTGAATCGACTCGAAATTCTCCGACTCCACCATAAACCAGTCGATACGTTCGTCGGCTGACATGGCCTCGGTGATCGCCCGCACGATATCCTCGACAAAAGCCGGATTGTCATAAGCGTGTTCGGTCACGTATTTCTCATCCTCTCGTTTCAACAGGGAATAAATTTCGCAGGAGGCCTTGTCTTCGATCAGGCGGATTAAATCCTCAAGCCAGATGAATTCATTGTTGCGTACCGAAAGGGTGATAATCGAACGCTGATTATGCGCGCCGTAATCGGAAATTTCCTTCGAACAGGGGCAAAGCGACGTTACCGGGACTTTGATCGTCAGAATCACGTCGGTTTTCTTTTTACCGTTTCCGGCGGCGGAGATGGTGCATTCATAGTCGATCAATCCCGGCGATCCCGTGACCGGAGCCTGTTTTTCGATAAAATAGGGGAAGGTCAACTCCAGATGCGCCTTGAGCGCGTGCAGTTTATTTCGGGCGTGTTGCAGGATTTCATCGAGACGAGAAATGTCCAGCGAATCGCGATACTCGTTGAGGATTTCAACGAACCGCGACATATGCGTCCCCTTGAAATGATGCGGCAGGTCAACGTAGAAATTGACGTCGGCGACGGTATGTTGCACGGTGTGGTTGCGATCCTTGACCACGACCGGAAGCTTGAGTTTTTTAATGCCGACTTTGTCGATCGCGATATTTCGGTCGTCGTATGAACTCTGTATATCTTTCATTGGAATACCCCCCGTCATCGTGTGACACGCACCCGATTGTTGGGAAGGAAGTGTATCGTGATGTTGCGGAAAAAATTGTTTCAGGTTGCTTCCCTGGGGTGTTTTTTGGGCATTTTGTTGTCCCCCGGGGTGTCCCAAGGCAGGTTTACGTTGCCCGAGCCCGAAAGAACCGAAAAAACCTTTTCGGTGACCCCTGCGGTGAGTCAGAACAACCGTTTCGGGAGCTACGCTATTCCCCAAAATCCCTGGCTGGCGGAGAACAACTACGGGAGCGCCCACATGGACAGCTGGTGTTCCGAATCGGTCTATCTTTCCGGCCCCACGGGGCAGACCCTGAAGCTCACCATCCAACGCAATCCCTACGGATTTATTCCCACCATGGCGATCAATCAGGCGAATCAGATGATCGGTTCTTCCTACAACGTCATAGATAACAGCTATTACCTTGTGGTCTATGATACGGAAACTCTGGAGCTTCTTTCCGCCACAAAGACGGGGACAAGAAAAGCCGGGAGTTTCAGTGGGGGCTATTTCTACCTGGACAACGAGGACAACACCCTCTTTTTTCAGGAAAACGTTATCTACTCCTATCCCACAAAAAATCTTCCCAAACGAAGCGAACCCTACGCTCTGGAGCCAAACTGGGCAAGCACAAACATTGTGGAGCTAGCCACCTCGGATGATTCTGCAGAAAACAGGCTCCCGTATGGGATACAAACCGCCCGAACACCTTCTGGTGTCTCATCGCGGGGGACTATGACACCGCCAACTATCCGGAAAGTACCCTCACCTCCGAGGCCTATATGGCGGTGGTGAAGGTGGTGCCTCCCCAGACCGAAGGAGGAATTGCGGAGACGCTTTTGATTGACGCCATGCGGCTGGAGCGCCAGTGGAACAATAACGTTTTTGCCGTGGATGAAGAGGGAGCTTACATCGTCACCAACGGCCTGAACGAAGAGGGGGAGTGTGTGGAGGGCTATCTTTGGGCTTTCGGGCTCACCGAAGAGGGAAAAATTGTGGTGCGTTGGAAGAGTTCCTACGAAAATTCCGGGGTGCTCAAGCCAGGATTGAGCAATGTGGGTTCCGGAACCACCCCCTCCATCAGCGCCACAAAGGATGGGGTTGGCCTTGTGAGCATTGTGGATAATGCCCAGCCCATGAACGTCTGCGCCTACAACCGGGAGGATGGAACTCTGGTAAGCAAGGTGCCCTACTTTGACGACCTCCAGGGGGGCGACGAGGCGTCGCTCATCGCAGTGGGTAAGTACATTACCTGCGAAAATAATTACAACCACGTTCTTGTGCCCGTTCCTACCCCCCAGGCTCCCAATGCTCCGGGAATGGGGATGTTTCAAATTAACAACACAAACTATGATCCCAATGAGACCGACGGCGGAAATGTCAGCCGTCTCTGGACTCTCCCGGATACCCATTTCTACGCCATGAACATGCTTTGCCGGGAAAGCGGCATTATCTTTGCCAATACCGCAGATTGGAGCGATCCCGTCTCGGAGACCGAGGGAGCCCTCTATTCCATAAGCGCCATAGATTCCTATGATGGCCGGATTATCTGGCAGATTCCCCTGGGACGGGGGGCTTTTTACACCCACGATTTTGGTGGCCTCTACTTCAACCGGAAAAACACCCTTATCATGGGAACAAATTATCATGTTATCTCCATACAAACTGTGGGGGATTCTGGAGGAGGCTGCTCCGCGGGGATGGCCGGGGGGCTTGCGTTGCTGCTGATCCCTCTGCTTGCCCTGATGATACGGGGTGCGAAAAAAGCAGATTCTGACGGGAGATAGCTCCCCAGCAGAAAACTTTTTTCATGGAATCTGGAACAAAGACCGCAGAGGTGAAAAAAACCAATGCAGAGGCTCCTGTGGAGAATTCCCTCATGCTTCAGGCTTCCGCTCTAGAGAGCGAAAGGGGAGATTTTGCGGAAATATCCTTGTGGCTTCATGAA
>CAZVNK010000082.1:9475-9683 GCA_964628115.1 uncultured Ignavibacteriaceae bacterium
CCAGGAACAGAGGGGGTGTTCCGGCTTTTGTTGCGTGTTCTTCTCGGACTGTTCATCACAGCGAGTGTGTGTTATCATATACGGTAACATGAGGAGATTTTTATGCCATGTGGAAAGTGCTCTTTTATCGTGGTGTGCAGGATGATATCTTGAAAATGCCTCCGGGAGTTCAGGCTCGCATGTTCCGACTCTTGGAGACCATGGAGAA
>CAZVNK010000083.1:0-7022 GCA_964628115.1 uncultured Ignavibacteriaceae bacterium
CCGCAATATTGCCTATTATGGCGGTCCCGCGAGAGCGTTCTCAGCTCCCGACCGGTATGGTGATGTCGGTTACTATGTGAAGTATACCCCGTTTGGCGAAGGTTGCCGTTTGGAAACCTTCTGGTATGCTCTCTACTGGCCGGGCTCAGCGTCAACGTGGCCGCTCTATACTGAAAACTCGCAGTTGCAGGTCTTTGATGCTGATGGCACCAACGGTCTGCCGGGCACTGCCCTGGGCACGATCGATCTGCTTCCGGCCGACTACTATGCCGTTCCGGGCTATTATGCCTTTAACAGCATGAGCTTCCATGACCAGAATAGTCGCTTCGACGGCGATCTCTGGTGCGGTATCGAATCCTTTGCATCGGATACTCTGACCGGTATCATGGTCCTGTCCGACGAATGGGATTCCAATCCGCTGGGACGTTCATGTGAAAACTGGTCCGGATACTTCGGTTATATGACCGACGACTGGGGCGGCGATGTCAACTTCTTCATGGATATTGACGTTTGCTGTGTCCCGATTCCGGCTATTCCGTGTGCTTCGGGTGAAGACTGGCCGACTATGGGCAAGTCCTTCGCTCGCACCAACCACTCCCTGAACACCGTCGGCGACGCCCAGTGCAATCTCACGAAAGCATGGGAAGCCGATCTGGGTCAGGTGATGTCATTTGCGTCACCGGTCATCTGGCAGGATACCATTCTCGGTATCTGGCTGGATCGTGTGGCGACTCTTGATATCAACACCGGTGCCGTTCTCCAGGCCAAATACGCCGGCGATTTCGGCGGATTTGTACTGGCCTCCGGTCTGCTCGAGACTCCCACCGTATTCAACTTTGCTGATTATGGTGTGGACGAAACCTACGCCTTCATTACCGGCGGCGGCGCGCGTGCCATGTCCTGCTTTGACTTGGCCACGCTCGATACGGTTTGGTCTCGCGGCTTCTCCGTCCACGGCACCAACACCTTCACCTGGAACTGCTGCGTCATCGTTGACGTCGACGGCGTCCCGGTCCTGGTGTACTCGTCAGATGACGGCGACGTCTATGGCGTCAATGCGCTCACCGGCGCTCCCCTGTGGGGTGCTGATCCGACCGCCAGCTATGTGTCGATCGGCGGCGCGGTTACCAGAGGTATTACCACCGATGGTGATCTGGTCTTTATCGGTCGTGACCTGAATGTGACCTATGGCGACGTGATCGCGCTCGATCCCGCCGATGGTTCCCAGGTTTGGTCGATGTACGATGTCAACGGCGGCCTGATGGGTGCGACTGTTGTTCCGACCAAAGACTATCCGGGCAACGAAGGCTTCTATGCAGGCATCTCCTTTGACGAATTCTTTGTCGGTGGCATGCTTTACACCGCTTCCTCCTATGATCCGGCTGACAACAGCTCGCCGGTTCAGGACGGTGGTGTCATGTATTCCATCGATCCCAACACCGGTGTGGTGAACTGGGTTCAGCTCGCCACGGGCGGTCTGGCATCATCATATGCCGCTCCGGCTATCGATGCCAGCAGAGTCATCTTCCAGGGATGGACTCCTTGGACCAACTCCGGTCAGCGTCGTGGCCCGATTGCCTATTCTAAGGGTTCGGGTGCCGAGGCTTGGTTTAACACTACCGACAATCCGGGTGTCTATGACGCCGATGACGGTGGTGCGACCCATAACTGGTTGATGGACGGCATGCTTTCTTGTGAAGAAGACGCTCCTGATTACTACTTCGCGATTGCTCGCGAAAACTTCATGAACGTCTACAATGCCGATACCGGTGAACAACTCTGGCATCGTCGCTTCAATGACCTCGATGGTTATCGTGGTCATCGAATTGCTCCGATTATGGATGATGGTCACGTGATTGTTGGATATGGCTGGAAACTGATCTGTCTGACCAATCAGACCGATCGTGCCCGCCTCAATATCCTCAATTACAAGATCACCGTTCCGGTGGAATTCGGCGGTACTGCCAGTGAAAACGTGACATTCCCGTCCGCTTTCAACAACACGGGTTGTGCTCCGCTCACCATCAATAGTGTGACTATTGCCGATGGCGGAGACCTGATCCCGCCGGTTGCCGTTGCGTATACCGGTGAAGATCGTGCGGAAAGAATGGAAGTCAAGATTGGCAAAATGGGCGACCAGGCCGCCAATCTGGTGAAATCGGTCAGTGAACTGTCCGATATCGTCACCGAAGACATGCGTCTTTCCCGCAACCTGTCCTCGTATGCTCCTCCGGTCTGGATCGACCACGTTGTGTCCCCGACTCCGGGAACCATCGTCAACCCCGGCGATCCGGATGTTGACATCGTGGTCAACGTGGATGCCACCCAGATCACCAGAGGCCTGCATACGTTCTATGCTTTGGTTGATACCGACGACCCGGATTACTTCCTCGATTATGCCTACATGGACAACCCGGCCGACTACCTCGTGCCGGAAATCGAGCTGTCAATCCAGGGTGGTTGTTTGTATGATGCCGTTGAATATCTGGAGTTTGGTGATGTGGCGGGTGGTAATGAAAACATCGCCAGAATCTTCAACTCCGGTAAACTTGCCGATGGTGACCTCTCCGACAACCTTTCGATTGACGGCGACGGCGCATCCTTCTGGCAGGCTGGTGTGATCTTTGGCGTCGGCAACAAACGCAATGCGTTCCACGTCGACAACTGGCATGGCTATGACTGGGAATACCGCGGCCTCCTGGCCGATACCCAGTGCGACGATCCTGACGAGTGTGAAATGGGCCACGAGCTGAATGCGCTCCTCGGCTACATCTCCACCAACCAGGGCGCCAGCTATGATCCGGTGTATGGCGAAGTCGTGACCTATTCCTTCATCGACTCGGTACCGAACTTCTTCGATACGCTGTCCCAGGATCCCGCAAAGTGGAACTGGGTCTTCGAGGAAGACAACGGATTCCCGCCGCCGTACGATGATACCTTGACCATGGGCTTCAAAGTCTGTGCCAAGGCCATCGGCGCGTACGATGTTCCGGAACTGGCCAACTTCGTCCTGTTCCGCTATGCGATGTTCAGTCGCTACGGAGTACCGCAACCGAATATGTATGCTGGTGTCTTCATTGACTATGACGTTCTGCCGACCAACACGACAAACGTCATGGGATATGACAAGGATCACTCGGTTGCCTTCTGCTACGATTGCTCCAATCCCGATCGCGGCTTTGGTTTCGTAAAGGTTCCGTTTGGCGCCTGCTACGAGCCTCTGCTCAACGCCAGATCGCTCTCGGCTTCGCAGGCCGCGTGGAACGATTCCGATATCTGGATGGATTCACTCTACAACTGGATGTCCCAGTGGGATTATCAGTTGGTCCACCAGCCCGGTATCATTCCGTGCACGCCGGATCCCGATGATCGTGACGCGTTCGTGACTCTCGGTCACTATCCGCTGACCGCGACGGATACCACCGTCATCGCCTTTGCCAACTTTGGCAGATTCGCCGATGTCGATGGTTCCGATCCGGCCGAATACTTCGACTTGGCCAATATGGTCAACAAGTGGTGCGGATTTGGTCGTGGTGACGTCAACGATGATGGCGTTATCGATCTGGTTGACATCATTTATCTGGCCAATTACGTCAATGGCGGAAATGGCCCGTATCCGTTCGAGTATCTCGGTGACGTTGATGCCGACGGTGATATTGATGCCACAGACGTACAATATCTGATCGACTACTACTTCAATGGTGGTTTCGATCCGATAGGCGTTTGGACACTCTAAACGGTATCCAGGTATACACACGCCAGGGAGCAGGGTTTCACCTGCTCCCTCTTTTTTTGCCCCCGATCCCGACTATTCTCCCGTAACAGGTCAATAATATGGATATTGGTGAAAATTCTTCGAATCCTTTCCGCTTCAAACGTATCTAACAGGTAAACGCATAAATAGAGGCGGATCGCCCCCCGGGAATCATCCGCCGGTTTGAATGGTAAACAACAACCCGAAGGAGTATGATACAATGCAGGATTCGCAGAATATCAACGTCGAACAACAACCCGGACTGCCGCGACTGGGTTCACCCGCCCCGCAGTTTGAAGCCCCCACCACGCACGGAACCCTTCGCCTGGAGGATTTCAAAGGAAGCTGGCTGATTCTGTTTTCGCACCCCGCCGATTTTACCCCGGTGTGCACCACCGAATTCATGGGATTCGCCAAAATTCACCCGGAACTCAAAAAACTCAACACCGAACTGATGGGCCTCAGTATTGACAGCGTCTATTCTCATATCGCTTGGGTGCGCAATATCGAAGAGAAAATGGGCGTCAAAATCGAATTCCCGGTAATCGCCGATCTCAACAAGGAAGTGGCCACCAAATACGGGATGATTATGCCGGGGGAGAGCAAAACCGAAACCAGCCGCGCCGTCTTTGTCATCGACGACAAACAGGTTTTGCGCGCCATGATCTATTATCCGCTGACCACCGGTCGCAACATGGATGAAATCCTGCGGCTAATCAAAGCCTTGCAGACTACCGACGCCAATGGCGTCGCCACTCCGGCCAACTGGCAACCAGGCGACAAGGTGATCGTGCCGCCGCCGCAAACCCAGGAAATGGCAGAAGAGCGCGTCAAAGACAAGGGCGTCGAATGCACCGACTGGTATTTTTGCAGGAAAAGCCTGTAACGGGGGAGAGACACTATGGCTTGCGTAAGACCTGATGGAACCCTGACCGCATCGGCGAGCGCCATGCTCAAGCGGTTGACCTCGGCGATGACTCCCGAGGAAATCGCCGCCGGCATCAATACGCCGCTGTTTCGAGTGCGCAGTAGCCTGCGTGAAATGGTCGAATCCGGCCTGATCGAGCCGGTCGGGGATAAATTCGCCATTACCGATACCGGACGGCAAAAAGCCGGTATCGACAATTGACCGTCATTGGATCGTGAACCGATCCATAAAACAGGCCGGTGGGATACGTTCCGCCGGCTTTTTTTATTCACCTCGCGAACAGAATAATTCTTGACCGCGTCAATTCTGACTGCTATACTCCCAATAAGAATGTGCCACCTGTTTGACTTTAACCGGAACAGGTCATAACCCCCTCCGATCAAAGCTAATCCGGCGGCAGGGCAGATTTTTAAACGAACAAGACCGTCCGAACCGGGAACAATGATAAAAAATCGGCGGTTTTGCAGATATGAGTTAGAGTGATTATCTGATGGCACGATAAAGGCAGGACGCTTGGAGGGCGTGGTTATCATCCTGCATCATAAACATTTTTAGGAACATCTCATGACTGGTAAGACAGGATTTGGCATGCGTATCGGCGGGATTGCCGCGTACGCGCCGCAGTATAAAATTACCAACCGCCGTATTTCCGCCCGACTTCGCATGGAACGCATGCGCGTCAACCGGGAAAACCGGATCAAAGGATTGGATCAACTCGACAAAAAACAGGAAAAAGTATATAAAACCAGCGACCGCTGGATTCAACGCTTTATCGGATTCAAGGAACGACGTTTTGCCGCCGACGACGAGGCGACTATTGATCTCGCCGCCCGCGCCGCGACGTTGCTCCTTGAAAAAACCGGCATTCCGCCGGTCGATATCGACGGCGTCGTGTTCGGCACCGTCACGCCTTCGTATCTCAACAGCCCGCCCGATTCTTCGCTCCTGCAGGATCGGATGGGCGTGTCCTCGTCAAACGGCGATCAGTCCCCGCGTGAATTCCATTGCATCGACTGCTCGCTCGCCTGCAGTACTTGGGTGGCTTCATTGCGCCACGCCTATTTGTTGATCTCCACCGGGGCCGCGAAAAATATCATCGTCATCGGCGCCGACAAAATGAGCAGTACCATCAACTGGCGCGACCGCGCGTTCGCCACCGTGCTTGGCGATGCCGGCACCGCCACGTTGTGCACCGCCGTACCTCCCGAGGAGGACTGGTTCGACCGCAATAATTTCTGGAACTGGTCGCGCGGATCGGACGGAAAAGTGATTGTCACCCCGAAGGGGGGATCGAGTCAGCCGGTCAGCAGTATGGACGATATCATGCAATATCGCAACAAACTGACCATGGACGGCGCGATGGTGAAAGAGCGCATGGTGCCGCTGGTCGGCGGGCCTGGAATCGATGCCGCCCTGCAAAAGGCCGGCTGGAATATGGAGATGCTCGATATCGCCATCCTGCACGAGGCCAATCTGGTCATGAACGAGGATATCATCAACCGCTGGCGCAAACGCGGGTTCAAGGGGAATATCCTGACCGCCGACGGCATGTTCGGCAATACCACCTCGGCGACCATCCCGCTGGCGATGGCGCTTCACGGCGACGAGTTACAAATCGGACGGCGTTTCCTGTGGTTCGCGTTCGGCGGAGGACTCTCGGCCGCAAGCGTCCTGGGCGAAATCAAACATCCCGTCATCACCACCGCTGAGGTGTAGAGAGATTGGGTGATTCCTCTTGCCATAACTGGTTTTCCTCCGGGTCGTAGATTTCCGTCAAGGTCATCTTCTTTAGCCCGGCGGACCGTAATTTGCGATAGTACTCCTCTGCCCATGGTTCTTTGCCGTCCACTTCGATTGTGATTATCGATGTTATCAGATGATGCGGCCTGTCAGGCACCCATGCGGTCGGGACATAACCGACTTTTTCAATAGCGCGATTACTTATGTCGTCATTGGTTTCTGTTATATATAAATAATCACCGTCCTCTGGCGCAATTGCCAAATAATATTTGCCGTCGGGTGAAAAGCGAATACCCTTATACGGGATCTTCTCTGTGATATTCTTCTTCGGATCATACCGGTAGTTTCCTCCCATATAATCGAACTCTCGAATGTAAACCATGCTGTCGTGAGAAGACCAGTTGATGTTATAACCTCCTCCACGATACCTAACCATTGTGGGGTGCGGGAAATCTTTATTGATTACGGTCTTAACGCCATTCTTTATATTAAAAATGCCAACTCCAGTTGGCATGAATCCTATTCCGCCTTCATAATAAGATCCGGTAATATAGGCGATTTCCGTGCCATCAGGATTCCAAGAATATTTGCGGATATTTT
>CAZVNK010000083.1:7032-9679 GCA_964628115.1 uncultured Ignavibacteriaceae bacterium
CTCTCTGCCGTCGGCATTGATAAATATCATGTAATTAATCGGCGGAATTTCATAGTCTATGCTGTCTTTGGTAAGAATCCCCGGTTTGGTAACTAATATCGACAGGGTTGTTTCTGAAGGTGCGGGCAAATAGGATACCATATAATAATCTGACGAATTGAATATGATATGCTTTGTTGAATCCCCATTTACATGTTTATAAATACCATCCTTATCAATGGAATATAAATAATGATCGACATGATCTTTTGCTTCTGCCTGTAAAAAAAGAGAATGAATTGTAAAAAACGAAATCAGGATAACAAATGCCATTGTTAAACTTGTTTTACCATTCATCAATATTATTCCTTAACTGCCTATTCCATCATTTCAAATGACAAACGTCCGTCTTGTTCTATTATCAAGAAATCACCATTACCGATCCAATTACCAACTAATCCTTCGAATTGTCTGATTGTTTTTTGTTCGCTTGGATCATATAGGCTGATTGTTGTTTTTAAGACTTTTTTTGAATTAATGATTTGTATGGGGCCGGTTCCTTCAGTTTCAACTTCGACGTCTTCCTTTATAAAAAGTAAAATATGGCCTGAATTATACGCCCACCCATGTGGGGGATTAAGATCATGTGTTCCCCAAAGACTTCCCAGGTCTGTGGGGAGATTCATCTTCTGGTCGTTTGCGGTACAGAATAATTGTATTGGATCATTTTCGTCTTTCCACAGTCTAAGGTAGTATTGTCCATCCGGACTAAAATAAATATCGCGGTGTTTTGAAGGCATGGGTTCAGGGAAGTCGGTTTTCCACTTAAATACCGAATCGCGATTCAGTAAATACAAAGTGCTGTCAAACTGCGCCCAGAATATCTCTGTCATGGAATCCTTTATTTTGATCGTCTCTGATGCAAGTAAATCATGTACCCAGGCACCGGTAGGGCACCGGTACGCATAATCAGGATCGCAGGGATCGAATGTAACAAAGGCCAATTTACTGCCATCGGGACTCCAAGCATACCGTGCAACGTTTTCCTCTATAATCGCCGTTGTTGTTCCATCGACGTCAATAACACGCAGGCTGTTCCGTGAAGGCCTGTCCTGTTTATGATCTTCAGAACGGGTTTCGATAAACGCACTGAACAGATTATTGGGAGAAACCGATAGTGAACCAATTGTTGCAGACGGCGAGGCGAATATCTCGGTTTCGGTACCATTTGTTGTCGTTAGTCTCAGTATGGCGTTGTTGTCTTGCCTGACAATCAGGCAATCGGCATGAGTGGATCGTCCCGTTTGGCTGACCGCATAAAAGTGAATCCCGATAATGGCAAGCGTGACAATAAGGACAATTATCAACACCGTCTTACTCATAAGACATACCTGTCAGGTAATTTGATATTCAAATCTTCATTCATTTCACTTCTTTGCCTTTTAACCCCTTTACACAATTGTCTTTGCCTCGCAATCAAGGCCGATGTGAACACTCAATAAAAATAACGCTCGTGATGTGTGTTTGTCAATCAAATTTGGCACTAAAAGCGGCTTGTCAATTGCCCTAATTCGCGTGAGTCGAATCCCTGTAAAATCCGCCGCATCGACGCCGGGAGGTCTTCTTTATACATTCTTCCTCTTGCCAACCGCCATCGAAATAATTATCTTGGGTGACGCATTTGCCGGAGTGGTGGAATTGGTAGACACCAGGGACTTAAAATCCCTTGCACCGTAAGGCGCGTGCCGGTTCGAGTCCGTCCTCCGGCACTTGTTTTTTTGTCTATTTTGACTTGACAGGTATGGAATATCGGCTATATTTAATAAGCATCGTTTGATTTGTCCTCTTTTGACCGATTAATTACGTCTAATGAAAGGTAGGCTCGCATCTTTCCGTTGCTAACGCGTAAATCAACGTAACGCAAACCCATAGCGAAGGGAAGACTATGAATCTCACCCGTCTTTTGCAGTCTGCCGCCTGTCAATACCTGTCAGTCACCATCGCGCTTGTTCTTCTCGGTATCCCGGCATTCGCGCCAAACGCTTCAGCGCAGGCTCCTGAAGTCGAATTCATCGTCGGCGACACCGTCATCGGAACCAATCCAACGTTGAATATCTTCGTTCGCAATTACCTTGACAACGTCGAAAGCTTCCGCTTCTGGTTGAAACTCGACCGTCCCGACGTCGCGCAATTTATCACCGATGGCGACACCCTTTCCGACACCACCTGGTGGCAATGCATCGAGGTCATCGACTGGGACTGCGTCGACTCGGTCGACGTCTCCGACAGCGTCCGCAACAACCCGGAATACGTCTGGGACATGATGCACGTCGATACCCGGGTGTCGTACTTACCCTGATCGGAGGATGGGAATATGTCGATGCCCGTTCGCTGGGGGGAGCGGGGTACGACCTGTTCGTGCAGGCCGAAGCCGATCGTGACGGTCCCCCGATTACGCCGGGCATTGCTCCCCAATATGGAACTGTCCCGCTGGTCAAACTGAACCTCGAAGCCCTGCCTCTGCCGCCGGGCGAGAGCTTCGCTTATGCCCGGGTTATGGTCGAAACCGAATTTGCCAATGGTTTCCTGTTGCTTTGCGACGAAACCGGCGACTCGCTGTGCGTGTACTATCATGACGTGCCCGATACCATGTTCTTTCGATGCAACG
>CAZVNK010000084.1:0-9577 GCA_964628115.1 uncultured Ignavibacteriaceae bacterium
AAAAAGCTGATGCCGATCGATTTTGCACTCTGGTTCGAATGGCGACCGGAGCATAAAAGCCTCCGTCCGATCGGAGTCACCGGGACCGATATCCCACTCACCGACAGCGGTTCGATTAATCTCGAGGAAATCAAAAGCGAGGAAATAACGGTCGAAAACGTCGGTTTCAAAAAGATCGATTTGCATAATGTCGCCGAACTGTCGGCATACATGGCGAAGAAAATAGAAAACTGCGTCACCTATCCCAAGCCGGGGCGGACATTCACCGCTCTGCCGGTTATTCAGGAGGATGAACTGCGGTACGTGTTCTGCATCGATTCCGAGGAAGGACATGAATACAGCAGTCAGGAAATATCGCTGGCGCGGTTGATTATTTCTCAGGCATCGGGATTTTACGAGCGCGAGAAGACCCTGCTCAACGCAACCCGTCTGTTGACGATGGGGAATATGATATCCGAGATTTCGCATGATCTGCGCAAACCGCTGACCAATATCAAGGGGTGGATTCAAATTCTGCGCGACAAGTTTCCCGAAACCGCCAAGGACGAGGAATTTTTCGGCATGGCCGAGGAGGAAATTCATCGGCTCAACGAACTGGTAAAAGAACTGGTCGATTTTTCAAAACCGCAAAAATACGAAACCGAGGTCAAAGATATTCGCGTTATTATTCGACGCTCCGCGGAACTGCTCAAGCCGGAATTCACCAAGAAAAAAATCACGTTTGAAGAACATTGGGGCGATTGCGATTATGAGATCGCCGTAAACAAGAATCAGATTCTCGAAGTCTTTCTTAATTTATTCATGAATGCGGTCGATGCCCTTGACGATAACGGCCGGATCAGTGTCAGCGGCGAAATCGGTCGACCGTCGTTCAAGAAAAACGATTATCTGGCCATCGGGATTTCAGATAACGGCAAGGGGATTAAAAAAGAACATCTCTCACGGATATTCGATCGATATTACACGACCAAGGAAACCGGCACCGGTTTGGGGCTGGCGGTGGTCGAACGCATTATGGCGGCCCACGGCGGAACGTTGACCGTGAACTCGATTGAGGGCGAGGGCACGAATTTCACCATGTATTTCCCCCTTCAGTAACTGCAAAGATTTGCAAAAATATCGCATATTTCCAGCGAATTCACTTGATTTTTCCCGTTTTATGACGATAAATAAACATACTGAAATAGAGTGCATACTATGAAAAAAGAACGAACCAAAATATTAGTCATAGACGATGATCCCAAAGTGGCATGGATTCTCACCGAAGGCATGTCTTCATCATATGAAATAAGCTCGGCCCGCGATGGAATCGAGGGGATTCAGATGGTTTCGACCGAGAAACCCGATCTCATTTTACTGGATATCAAAATGCCCGGGATGTCCGGATTGGAAGTGCTTGAGAAGCTGGGCAAGCTGGCGGATCGCCCCGACGTGATTATGCTTTCGGGACATGGTGAGACCAAGAATATCGTGGATTCGATTCATCTCGGCGCGGCGGAGTTTATCAACAAGCCGTTCGATGTTAAAGAAGTCGAGATACATATTCAGACCATTCTGGAAAAAGGGAAATTAAAAGAAGAAGTCAATGTCCTAAAATCCGAGCTGAAATCACGATCCCAGTATGAGGAATTTATCGGCGATTCGGCGAAGATGACTCAGGTGAAAAACATTATCGAACAGGTGGCCGATTCGGAATTGACCGTACTGATTCGCGGAGAATCGGGGACGGGCAAGGAAATCGTGGCGCGCATGATTCACACGCTTTCGGGTCGTTCCGACGGTGCGCTGACAAAAGTAAACTGCGCGGCGATTCCGCGTGATCTTCTGGAGGCCGAGTTGTTCGGCCACGAGAAAGGCGCATTCACCGGCGCGCACAAGACCAAGCCGGGGCGTTTCGAAGTTGCCAATAAGGGATCGATTTTTCTCGATGAAATCGGCGATATGCCGATGGAGCTTCAGTCCAAATTGTTGCAGGTTTTGGAACAGCAGGAATTCGTTCGGGTCGGCGGGATCAACAATATCCACGTCGATGTGCGCATAATTTGTGCGACCAATAAGAACCTTGAAGACGCGATAAAACGCAGTGGATTCCGCGATGATTTGTTCTACCGGCTCAATGAGATTACGGTGTTTCTTCCGCCGTTGCGAGACCGGCGGGAGGATATTCCTCTGCTGGTCGAGCATTTCCTGAAGCGGTATAACAGCCTCTATCAAAAAGACTATCCGGAGGTTTCAACCGAGACCATGACCAAGATGATTCAATTCGCCTGGCCGGGTAATGTCCGTCAACTCGAAAATCTTATCAAGCAGGTGGTGGTTCGCGGCGATGAGTCGATTATCGACGATGTGACTTCCGGTTCGTTGGCGCCGGCGGCGGCATCGGGTGGCAATGGCGGCGATGAAAGTATTTTGGAAACCAATCCGGAGCTTGCCAATACGTATTCACTGAAAAAGCGTGTCGGTGCGGCAGTCGCCAATCAGGAAAAACGATTGATTCGCGAAGTCCTCAATAAAGTGAACTGGAACCGTCGTAAGGCGGCGGAACTTCTTGAAATAAGTTATCGTTCTCTTCTGTACAAGATCAAAGAGTACAATCTTAACGCCTCCAAATAACCGTACATTTTGTGAACGGTTATTCTTATCTTTGTCAATAAGCTACAACTAATACGCAAACACATGCATATTGATAAGCTGTGGATAATCTGTGTTGATACTGTTGACTCGTTTTGTCTTATATATCTTGTTATAATACAATAAATTATATGTGCTATGCGGCCGTGTTGCTTGAACGTATGAATGCGCCTTGACAGTTTTTTAAAAATATCCTCATTACCGGAATGAAAGTTGCTTTTCTTTTTATGGTTAATTGTATGTAAATAGATTGTAAGAATACCATGAGTGCTATGAATGACAATATCAAGGAATTCTCGAATCTGCTTAAACAGGGTGATTTTGTATCTCGAATTCAGTATGAATTGAAAAGGGCGGAGCGATATCGCATCTTTTTATCATTGGTTGTTTTCAATATGGGACCGGTGGTTGATTCGGGAGGCAATGGATCGTTTAAGTCCGAGGAGAAGCGCGAAGAGTTTTTGCGCGAGATAAAACAGGTTGTCAAGGATGCGGTTCGGGAGATTGACGCGGTTTCGGATACCGAGATGATAAAGATCGGTTTGCTGATGCCGGAAACATCGCGCCAGGGAGCGGAAGCGGTGGCTCAGCGATTGACCAGGGAGTTGAATGCTCACATTGCCGACTTTTTCAACAAGCAGAACGGTTTTTTGATTCCGGTCGAGATATCATCATTTCCCGATGCATCGGGCGCTCGTTCGATTTCCAGCTTTATTGAGGATTTCGACAAAGAAGAATAAGCGTACATAGTTTTCATTTATTATCGGGTCGTCATGCCAGTGACGGCTTTTTTTTGTCCATAAAAAAAGGGCAGTTCGACTGCCCTTTTATGCTTTGTATTTCAATGCGTTTACCAACCCATCAACTGCTCCAGATTTTTGTTGAGTTTTTCGACGCGGTCTTCGATGTCGGTTTTTCTCGCCTTTTCCTTGTCGACAATATCCGCCGGGGCGTTTTTCAGGAAATCGGCGTTGGCCAGTTTCTTGGACAGCCGCTCCAGTTGGTTTTTCAGGTTGGCCAGTTCCTTTTCCATCCGATGTTTTTCGGAATCGACATTGATCAATCCCTCCAGCGGGATGAATATTTCCGCGCCGGAGATCACCGCCGAGGCCGAAAGCCCCGGTTTTTTAATATCTTTGCCGACGTGCAGGGTGTCGATCTTGGCCAGACTGCGGAAATAGTCCTGATAACTGCTGAGTAAGGTCCCCAGACTGTCGTCGGCCACCCGGATAAACAAATCGGAGCGTTTGTTCGGGGGAACATTCATCTCGGCGCGTACGGAGCGAACCGCATTAACCACGGCCTGAATCGATTCCAACGAGGCTTCAAGAGTCTCATCCTTGAATTTGGACAATTCCTCCGGCCAGGGACCGAATGTCAACGTTTCCTTTTTGTCCGGGAAATTCTCGCGCAGATTGCCGTTGATCTCCTCGGTGACAAACGGAATAAACGGATGTAGCAGTTTGAGAATTTTATCAAGCGCGTAGACCGCGACTTTCAGCGAGGTTTCGCGGATTTCCTGTTCGGGCTGGTCCGGCTTGATCAGCTCGACATACCAGGAGCAGAAGTCATTCCAGGTGAAGCTGTAAAGGGTTTTCGCCGCCGCGGAGAGTCGGAATTCGCTGAAAGTTCGATTGATCGTCTCGATCGTGACCGCCAGCCGCGAGAGTATCCATCGGTCGACCAGAATCAGGTCGTTTTCGGGAATCTCGGACAGGTCAAATTTCTTGTCGCCGAGTCGCATCATGACAAAACGCGACACCTGATAGAGTTTGTTGACGAAATTGCGGCCGATTTCGAACGTGTTTTTCGATATCCACGGATCCTGCCCGTCGGGAGTGGCCAGCAGAAGCGATATCCGCAGGGCGTCGGAGCCGTGTTTTTCGATAATTTCCAGTGGATCGATACCATTGCCGAGCGACTTGGACATCTTGATGCCGTTGGCATCGCGGACGATGCCGTGAATGTAAACGTCGTTGAACGGTATCTCGCCCATGAATTCGTATCCGGCCATGACCATTCGCGCCACCCAGAGGAAGATGATTTCATGGGCGGTTACGAGGACCCGGGTGGGGTAGAATTTGTCAAGCAGGCGGTTATCGTTGCGATCCGGCCAGCCGAAGGTCGAAAACGGCCAGAGCCATGATGAGAACCAGGTGTCGAGAACGTCTTCATCCTGATAGATTTTGGTACTTCCGCATTTGGTGCATTTGTCCGGCTTGTCCGCCGACACCATCATTTCATTGCATTCCTCGCAATAGTAGACGGGAATGCGATGTCCCCACCAGAGCTGGCGGGAGATACACCAGTCGCGAATGTTTTCCATCCAGTGCAAATAGGTTTTTGACCAGTGATCCGGGTGGAAGCGCAGTTGTCCGTTTTTCACCGCATCGATCGCCGGTTTGGCCAGCGCGTTCATGCGGACAAACCATTGATCGGAAAGGTACGGTTCGATTTCATTGTGGCATCGGTAACAGGTGCCGACCGACAGATCGTATTTGTCGGTTTTTTCCAGATGACCTTTTTTTGTCAATTCATTGACCAACTGCTTGCGGGCCTCGTACCGATCCATCCCCTTGAATTTCCCGGCGTTGGCATTGAGCGTCCCGTCGGTATTGAGAATGTTGATCTGTTCGAGATCATGACGAAGACCGATTTCAAAGTCGTTCGGGTCATGCGCCGGGGTAACTTTGACCACCCCGGTGCCGAATTCCGGATCGACGTAGTTATCGGCGATAATCGCGATTTCACGTTCGAGAATCGGCAGAATAACCGTCTTGCCGACATAACGCTTGAATCGGGTATCCTTGGGATTGACCGCCAGCGCGGTATCGCCCAGCATCGTCTCCGGGCGGGTGGTTGCGACGGTCAAATACTCATCGCTTCCCTTGATTTTATAGCGGATATACCAGAGATGGCCGTCCTTGTCGACGTGCTCGACCTCGTCGTCGGATATCGACGTATGGCACGACGGGCACCAGTTGACAATGCGATGGCCGCGATAGATCAGCCCTTTTTCATACAGATGAATAAAGACCGCGACCACGGCGCGGGAAAGGCCGTCGTCGATAGTAAAGCGGGTTCGATCCCAGTCGCAGGAACATCCGATTTTCTTAAGCTGATTGAGAATGATATCCTTGTTGCGATAGGCCCACTTGCTGGTGCGTTCGTGGAATTTCTCCCGTCCCAGCTCGCGCCGGGTGGTTCCCTCGGCGGCGAGTTGTTTTTCGACCACAACCTGGGTGGCGATTCCGGCGTGATCGGCTCCGGGAAGCCATTCGGCCTCGTATCCTGACATCCGTTTCTGCCGGATGAGGATATCCTGAATGGTATTGTTCAGGGCATGGCCCAGATGCAGAATATCGGTCACATTCGGCGGCGGGATAACAATGGAATAGGACTCCCGTTCGGATGCCGGATTGCCTTTAAAATAGCCCGCTTCAAGCCATTTGGCGTATAGTCTGTCCTCGACCTCTTTGGGGTCGTAGGGCTTTGCTTTCGGTTTTGTCTTCTCTTCAGTGCTCATGGTTCAATCTCAAAAGTAAGAGTATATCGACAATAATTACGTTTGTCAAGTTGACGAATTACATTTAAATCGTATAATCTTTATTATGTTATGGTGTTTTTAAGATAATATCGACAAAACGACGAAATAAACGAGGTATCTCCGATCATGTTTGATAATATGGCTCCGTTCAATAAGTTGCGCAAAATCATGGCCACTCTTCGCGCCCCCGGCGGATGTAACTGGGATCGCAAACAGACTCATCGCTCATTACTACCGTATCTGATTGAGGAATCATACGAAGTCGTTGAGGCCATTGAACATGGCGACGATGATGATCTCAAGGAGGAACTGGGCGATTTGCTCTGTCAGGTGATATTCCATACCCAGATCGCCGAAGAGGAGGGGCGGTTCACGGTCGATGATTCCATCGCCAGTATCAATGAAAAGCTGATTAACCGTCATCCGCACGTATTCGGCGAAAAGAAAGATCTCAATCCGCAGGAGGTTCGCGATCAGTGGGAGAAAATCAAGATCGATTCGGGCGAGAAGAAGTCGGTCATCAACGGTATTCCCAAATCCGCCCCGGCGCTGGTGAAGGCGTTTCGTTTCGGCGAGAAGGCGGGCGGAGTCGGATTCGACTGGGAAAACACCAAAGAAGTGATGGACAAGGTCCGCGAGGAAACCGCCGAGGTTGAGGGAGCGATTGCGCAAGGAGATACCAAGCATATCGAGGAGGAAATCGGCGATTTGCTGTTCGTGATTACGTCGCTGGCTCGCAAGCTGGATGTCAACCCCGAACAGGCGTTGAATAAAACGCTGGAGAAATTCGCGCGACGGTTCAACTATATCGAGCACAAAGTGCGGGAATCAGGGAAGCGTTTCGACGATTTCGACATGGATCAATTGGAAGCCTGGTGGCAGGAGGCGAAAGGGGATTAGTCAAGTCCGGCAAAGCATTGATTTTCGCGTATCGCAAAAAAATAGATATGTGACATACTATAGACCAAAAACCCTCTTGACAAACCCGGCGAATGCCTTATTTTAAGGCGGTCAAACGGTTATGAGAACCGATAAGGACTAATCATCAGTTCACAGGGAACGCCTCAAAAAGCATGTGAGTGTGAGTAAGAGCCTCAAAAGCCGTTTTTATGTTGTTTGAAGAGAAATTTGTATTAAGATTCTCTACTATTGATTCCGAATCATAGAATGGATCCATATATTTCAATGGTAACGGCATGCTAGATGACCAGACATTGAATCGGCTTAAGGCTCACCGCAATCCAAACACTGAGGCTTTTGTCGGTAAGTTATTTTCGGAAGAGGAATTGGATATTTCTGCGAGAGATCTTGGATACGAAAGAGAACGTAATTTGCGTATTCTTGACCTTTCCGAGCAGGAAAAGGAGGCCCTTCTTGCCGGCCGAGACAAGCGAGAAGGATCGCGATTCCATAAAGAAAAATGAAATCCGGGCACAATTTGATGTGCCGGTAATCAATTCTTATTGAATTGATTAATTGGCGAAAGTCATTCTTAGGTTTTTGCCGTCGTTTATTATTAACTATATAAATAGTCGTAATTGATCGCGTGAATAAGGCTTGGCATCAATGACAGGGAATGGAACTTCCAAACTGCATCGACTGAGAGTAGATGGAAAAATCCAATCCCTTCTTGAGAGAATAGAATATTATCAGAGGGAGTTGTTGCATGGGGAACTGGCATGCCAGAAGTCCATGCAAAACCTGCATGTTGCTGATCCTTATTATGACAGTGTCCTTGCCTATATTGATGCATTGAAACATGCACTCAATGATGAATATAAGCGAATCGAGTCGTTGGGGCAATTTGATGAGGATGTGCTTTTAAACGAACTTCAGGAGACATCGATTGTCCTGACATATGTTCCCCGTGCCATTCATAATATTCTGATTTCAGCGCTTCAGAGAAAATATCGACCAATCAGGTATTTTTCATATGCCGCTTTTCCGTCGTATTCATTCGCGGAAGCTCATCCTACATACGCTACTGAAATCGCGGCGATCGAGAAAATAAACAGGCATCTTTTCAATACTATTGATGCGATCACCAAAGAGTATCAGTTTTTTGCTCCACTGGTGTGTCTTTCCGATAAATCCGAATATGCCTATTTGAGAACAACAGTGCATGGACCCCAATTGGAGGACATTCCCGGCTTGTATATTGACGATGACGAAGGCAAGAAATTTCGCAATGCCGTGAGAGTCTCCTTTTCTCAGTCACAGATTCTCATGCCTCGATGGGGACCGGCGAATTTGCGTTTTGCGGTTTTTATGGCCCATGAGCAATTTCATGGTCTTGTTGCACTGTTAAAGGTCTGCTTGTATGATTTGATAAAGCGTCTGGAAAAAACAACCGGAAAGCCGATGCATGACTACCAAATTACTTTTGAGGACAACAGGAAGTTTGCGGAGATATATGGTGCCGGAGTATTGGATCTCACCGCCATCTATCGGGATCTACGTCAGTCAGTTCTTTCTTATTTGAAAGGTATTTTGCATGACAGGTTGAAAAACAATGCCGAGATGGCTGCCAATCAACTAAGTGAGTATTTATGCGATCTGGGAGGTATATTCCTGTGTGGCCCTGCGTATGTATATGCCCATATTTCAGATTCATTCGAGACAGACGATACGAATGATTTAGATGTCTTCAGGAAAAACCATCCTCCGGATGTAATGCGTCAGCTTTTTATGATACTCATTCTGCAATTAGGCGATTATAAACAGGCCGCAAGTGAATTGTGGAGGGATTTTGTTGACAATGGGTCAAATGAGTTCTGTCAAAGAACATACCCTCAATACAGGAAATGGCTGTATTCGAACCTGCATTTGTTTAACAATTTCTTTTTCACTTTGGCCAAATACGCCAATGTCAAGTCGATTGATTATGAAAACAGGCAATTCGTTGATGAAGAAATGTTTCGCAGTCGCTGCGGAAAAATCATCAATGAAATCGAGAACAATGCCATATATTTGGACGATTACACGCTGGTGGAAATGCTGAATGCAATCTGGCTAAAACTCATTGATCTTACCGATTTGCCCAAATATCATATGAGATGGCGATTAGCATTGAAATATTCTCATGATTCGTGAAACTGAGGGATACCTATGTGTGATATGAATACTTTTGGCGGTATCTTGATTAAATGTGACACTCGCAATGGAAAAGGACTGGAAAAGGAGTTTCGGGACTTTTTACTTGAGTTGTCGACGGCGATCAATAACCGCACGGAAGGAGATGGTCCGCTTGAATGTTGTCATCTATGTAAATGTCAGGCTGGAGATGTGACCTGTGACAAAATGAGGATACTATCCTGTTCCTCCCTTACCGGTTTCTTCGACTTTTTTATTACACTCAAATCCTCTGATATCGAAACCCTAGAGCAGTTTGTTGTTATT
>CAZVNK010000085.1:0-8721 GCA_964628115.1 uncultured Ignavibacteriaceae bacterium
AACTTAGCAGCTTTCTCAACAATTTTTCTGTGAACCATTACACCAAGTTCACAGCCACTGGACAGGCGATGAAAAAGCGGCTCTGCGCTATTACCGGCGCGCTCGGGACATCTATCGGAAGAGGGGGGATGCCGAACGCGCCGCGCGGTTGGGCAAGGGATTGATGGAGGTGTACAAATATCTGGGACGGTACGACGAGGCGCTCGATATCGGCAAAACCTCCCTGCGGTTTTTCCATCGACGCGGGCTGGACCGCCCGGCCGGCGAAGTCATGAACAATATCGGCAACGTCTATCACCGCATGGACAACAACCGTATGGCGTTGAAATATTACGACCGGGCCAGAGAAGTCTTCATCAATGAGGGCGGGATTCCGCTGGCGGTGGTCGAATACAATCGCGCCAATATTTATGCCAACCTCAATCGACTGGACGAGGCGGAACGCTTGTATGCGACGGCGGCCGGATTGTACAAAACCGCCGAAATGCACGTCGCCGAATGCCAGGCGAAATACTCGCTGGCGTATCTGTATTTTCTGGGACATAAGTACACTCAGGCATTAAAGACATTTGAAGAAGTCTATGACGATTTCGGTCGACTGGGCGACCGCAAATCATCGACCGTGACACAACTCGATATCGCGGAAATCAACATTCAACTCAACCAGTTCGGAAGCGCGATCGCCATCTCAGAAGAAATCGTCCCGACCTTCCACGATCTGGGCATGACCTACGAACAGGCCAAAGCGTTGTATTTCGCCTCGGAGGCCCGGGCGCGGCTGGGTGATCACCGCCATTCACTGCAACAGTTGAAAAAGGCCGAACGACTATTTATCCGGGAGGGCAATATCCTCTGGCAGGGAATGGTGAACATCGCCCGAAGCAAACTTCTGGCCGCGCAGAAGCGATACGCTCCCGCTTTGGAAGCGGCGGCGGAGGCCATCCGTCAGTTCAAACGCAGTGGCGATATTCGTCGGAAAAACGACGCCGAAATCGCCAGGCTGGACGTGCTGGTGGCATCGGGCAAACACCAGCAGGGATTCCGGTTGGCGGACCGACTGGCGCAAAGAAAACTGGTCGGTTATCAGCGTTATAATTTGGACTGTCTGGTCGGCCGTTGTTTCTTCGAGCGCAGAGAGTACTCGGCGGCGCTGGCCAAATACAAATCCGGCGTGCGCAACGTGGAAAAAATGCTGGCGGGATTGTACCCCGATGAAATCCGGCACTTCTTCGTGATCGACAAGTATGATTGCTATAAAATGGTGGTGGACTGCTTGCTGAAACTGGGGCGGTATCGCGATTCATTCGTCACCAATCTGAGAGCGCTGGAAATTATCAACGGCGAATTCGCCTTTACCTCCCGTCTGGAGGCGGAGGTTCCCCGGGAATTACTCGATCGGCGCAATGCTCTGCGGGCCGCGTTGAAACGACTGCATCACCCGTCCAAAAGCGACTACCGTCAGGAAAGCACCGACTCGTCGTACTACGATCTGGAACAACGGCTTTGGGCAACCGAGCGCAAAGTGCGATCAAGCCTGTATCCCGATCAGCCGGCGCGAGTCCGAACTTCTCCGGTCGGAGGTAACCTGCAAACCCGGCTGGAGTCCGATGAAACGATCGTCAATTTTATTTCGATGGGCACTCGTACCGGTGCGTTTTGTGTCACATCCGAAAAGATTCGGTTCATAGAATTCGGGCTTTCGACCACGAAGTTGGAGATTATCCTGCGCAAACTGCATTTTATCTTCGAAAACTCGGTGTACGATCGCGCCGATGCGTCGGCAATGAAGGGAATGGCCGATGAGCATTTGCGGGATATTTACAGTCATCTCATTGCGCCGCTAAAACCACATTTCACCGGAGACCGGATTATCATCATCGCCGACAGCCCGTTCAATCAAATTCCGTTTCATGCCTTACGCGATGAGCATGATCGCTATCTCAATGAAAGCATGACTCTTCATATCGCTATCAATCCCCACGACGTGGAACATCGTCGGACGTCCCCGGCAAAATGGCAGACCCGGCGCAATGCCGTCTTTGCCGTCTCATCCGATCTACTGCCGTCGATAGAAACCGAGGCCGGTCACATCAAAAAAGCGTTTTCCAAGGCTCATGTATATACCGCCGACCGTGCCACTTGTGATAATTTGACCGGAGAGTTGCGAAACTGCTCCGGATTCGTTCATATCGCCGCGCATGCCTCGCGATCCTCGGAAAATCCGCTATTCTCGAGAATTCTGCTTTACGAGGGGCCGTTTTTCCCCTTTGATTTGTTCGAATCGGGCGTCAAGGCCCAATTAGTAACGCTTTCCGGTTGTCAAACCGCCGCTCCGGGCTTATATTACGGTAACTCGTTCAGTCTCGCCAAAGCCTTTCATCAGGCCGGCGGACGGTATGTGCTGGCGTCACTCTGGCCGGTGTCGGATGATATCAGCATGGGATTTATGATGACATTTTATGGCGCGCTGGCCGATAAGAAAGACATACAGGCGGCTTATCGCACCGCATTGCAAAGAATGAGCGACAGCACGAATAACCCGGCATTTTGGGGAGCGTTTGTCTTGCTGGGTGTTTAGAAGAAGAGAGGTGTCCATGCACAAGCACAAGACATTTGGGGGAACATACAGCGTTATTTTGCTACTTGCGTTTCTTTTATTGCCATCCGTTCTCCTCAGCCAACAAACGACAATTCCGGGACGTGTGGTTGTCATGTTTAACGACGGGGCGTCTCCGGAAGCGACAGCGAAGCGGGTCGGCGCGAAAGTCGTCCAGTCAATTCAAGGTATGAACATCTCCTTGTTGTCATTTTCCGAATCCAATTCAATCGATGATATGATCGCCGACATTGCGTCTCAACCCGGAGTGAAATTCGTCCAGCCGAATTATATTATGTCATTGCCGGAGACGGGACAAATCAGTCAGGAATTTCCGGACGGCAATCGTCCCGTGTACGTGCGGGGAGTCAGTCCGGCAACGTATTATAAACAACCGGGGGTATATAACATCGGTGTTGATTCCGCCAATCTCATCGCCACCGGCAAGGATGTCCTGGTCGCCGTTATCGACAACGGTTTTGACTTCGATCATCCGCTGTTCAAAGACGCGTTCGTTTCATCGGGATACGATTATATCGATGACGATAAAGACGCTTCGGCGGAACCGGGCATTCTGCAAAGTCATGGAACGTTCGTGGCCGGAATAATCATTCGCGTGGCGCCGGATTGCCGACTGCTTCCCCTGCGGGCATTCAATGAAGAAGGTGTCGGCAATTGTTTCGCCATCGCCCAGGCGATATCCAAGGCAATTGAAGATGATGCTGATGTAATCAATATGAGCTTCAGCATGTATCAGGTCAATCCTTTGATCCAAAACGCCCTCACCGAAGCGGTTCGGGCCGGTATTTCACTCGTGGCCGCGGCCGGAAACGATAGTTGTGATATAACGTCATATCCAAGTGCGTATGAATATGTTCTGGCGGTCTCGGCCATCAATGATGCCGACATTCTCGCAGGCTTTTCCAATTACGGCGAATATATCGATATCTGTGCGCCGGGAGTAGATATCTACAGCGCACTGACCGGTGAATATGAATGGGGAACCTGGTCGGGGACCTCGTTTGCCGCACCGTTTGTCAGTGCCGCCTGCGCCCTCGTGATTGATCTCAAACCGGCTTGGAAATCCAGAAAAGTCTGGAATCATATCAAAGCCACGGCTGATTCCGATTTGCAATGGGGCGTGGTACCGCTTAACGATCCGCAATACGGTGACGGTTGTGTCGACGTCTATGAAGCGGTGCTGAGTATTATCAAGGGTGATGTCAATGGCGACGGCGTAGTGAATTTCCTCGATATCGACTATTTGAATCGATTCGTCAATATGACCGGACCGGCTCCGGTGCCGTTACGTGACGTCGGTGATATCGACGGTTCCGGTGCGGTGGATACGCTGGATATCCGCATCCTGATCGACGAGGTGTATGAAAAGAAGGACGAATAAGCCGTTTCTTTAAAAAAATACGATTATTATCCCGGCCCTGCCGCTTGCGGTGGGGCCGTTTTTTATGCCGACCGCCTCATCATGGGCGATTCCGACAAATAGACGGCATTTTTTCCTACCGTCAATGCTCTTTATTATGACAAAAACCATGATTTGAAGGATTGGCGATATCGTCTACATAATCACCTGCCGATTACATGCGGGGCTTAACGAAAACCTACGGGTCGTCACTGATCCGTCAGGATTGTATTGATTAACACAGGCGTTGGGGGCAATAATTGTCTCCGTAAAAGGCCGGGAGTAACGGATATATGATTTAATCCGGTGATGAACGGAATGATTCCAACCGGTTGAATATGAATGACGGTAACTAACCTTAACAACCGATCAATGTGGCGCATAAGGCGATTGTCGCATCGTGGCGTTGCTCGGTTGTCCGTCAAAAGGCGCGCGGCAAGCGGTTCCCAATGATGCATTGCGCAATTTTAACAGGGTTGGAAAATTCCGTTTGCCGGAAACCATGGAAAAACAGGGATACACCTTTTAGAGGGGGCGTTCGGAGTTCGGGAAACCGGTCTTCGGACAAGAGGGATCTGTCTTACACGTAATCCTCTCTTAGCAAAACGTCGCCGGCAACGGCGGCGTTTTATTATGTCCATACCCGTTCAGGCCAAAATAAAAACCCCGCCACCGGGCGGGGTTTATGTCTTAATCTATTGTATGCGTGATAGGTATCGGTCTATTTTTGCTTCGGCCATTTCAGGCTTTCCACGATGGTCATAACTTCCTTGATCAGATCATTATAAAAGGTCTTTTCACAGTCAAGCAGACAGAATAACGTATACGTGCCGTTATTGATGGCGACCATTCCCACTCC
Organism: uncultured Ignavibacteriaceae bacterium; assembly: GCA_964628115.1. Taxonomy (GTDB): domain Bacteria; phylum Zixibacteria; class MSB-5A5; order GN15; family PGXB01; genus JAFGAL01. The sequence continues at coordinate 4,876 of CAZVNK010000085.1, forward strand.
GTATGTTCTCGGGATGGTTTCGTCCATGCCGAGCTTTTTAGTAAAATGCGAACCGCCATCCCAGCGAACGGCCTTTTTGCCGTCGATTTCGAGACTGGCCTTGTTCTCGCGGGTCAGACCGTCGAAATACAGATTCTCCTCCAACTGCAGTAAGGTCTTGAGCATTTCCTTCTTGTTGTCGGATTTGTAGCTGTTACTGGCGATCGAATCCACCAGCGCGCCGGGATGCAATGATTCTTCAACGACATAGACCTCCAGTGTGGGGACTTTGGCCAACCCGGGATAGGCCATTAATTCGCCCGGTATCTCATGATCCTTTTGTTGAAGAACGAGACGAAGCTGTTTGTCCGGCTTTTGAAGCTCGGCTTCCCAGTTTTCAAGAAGAGTCAGTTTGAAGTCAAACTCGGCATCGGTGTAAACATTTTTATCAATGTCTCCCGATTTGGGCCTTTTCTTTCGAGCGAAGGCGGAAGGCAGGCAGACTAAAACGACAAGACCAAAAACAAGTAAACGTTTCATGACGGCTCGAACCTCCTTATGGGTTTTCCGTTTCCGGCTCCGCCGAAATCTGCGAGAAGGTCGTCAAATATGAAAAATTCCGGCCAAACCTATAAAAGAGATTTTATCTTTCCCGTGTTATAATAATCACGATTGTATCAATTTGCAAGTCTATTCCTTTTATGCGCCAGGTGTCAATTGGATCTCAAACATTTACCTTCTGCGCAGAAAGAACCTACAATCGTCATTAATCCATATCAAAAGGGTCTTGACAACATACGGCTCCCGCCCTATTTTACATGCGAAGAGATTCGGGCTTTACAAGTATAAACCTTCCTTCTTTTTAACAATGTTATTGGCTTGCTGTGTCCTGGAGGGAGCAACCGCAACATAATGCTATCCCAAGGAGGCAAACATTATGTTTCTCTGGCTTCACAACCTGATCTGCGCCCTGTTTTTCGGGGGCAATGCACCAGATTGGTTAATCTGGTTGCATCAGCTACTCGGTTTGGGCGGCGGGTAGAACATCCGCACAACTGACAGTCAACAAGGCGGAATTGTCCTCGATTCCGCCTTTATTGTACCCGCATTACGGATTGGCATACCGGCGGTAATCTTACACACCGGAGAAATCTCAAATCCGACAGTGACTTTTTCGACCACCATGTACCGGTTCGGATTCGCCGCCATAGACGCGAGTTGCGTTATTTCTTTATCGTGATGTATTACAATGTCTTTTGCATCCAGACCATATCGAAATCACGACCCTGCTTACTTCCGACACGTTTAAAGCGTCCACATTCGGCAAAACCATGCTTCCTGTGAAAACGACACCGGAAATATCACGAGACAGCGATACGGCCCCCCGGATTCAGCGATTCCAGACGATATTACTTACAAGTATCTACCATTACTCCGTCAATCCCGGCTGGGAGAGCATCACCTTGATTTTTGTCTCCAGCGTTCCGTCCGCATCGAAATACGACACGTACGTCATGAAATCCTCATAGGTCAACACCCGTCCGAGAAAATCCCGATACATATCATTCAGCATTTGCCAGTACGCGCCATCACCGATTTGCCGGCAGATAACATCGAGCACGTACGGCCCTTTGCCGTATATCACCATTCCCTTCGCCTGGCTGTCAAGCTGGTCGATATCGATAATCGGAATATCACCGCGCGATCCCTCGATCGCACGATACTGCGACAGGCTGGCCTGAATTTCCCGAACGTACACATCCTCTCCATTGATCTCTTTATTCATCATCATACGCGCATGCTGAGGTATGATCACCGCCGGCAACCAGAAGCCCTCGCCCTGGTACTGCCCGAACACGCCGGAACCGAACCATTGCTGGGCAATCGACACGTGCAAGGTTTCGTAACGCCCCTGACGGAATTCGTCGAGATACTGCGCGCCGAACATGATCAGCCCGGTGGATACGTTCGCACCCTGTAAATCGGGATCATCCATCAACGTCAGACGGGAGTGCGGATATGAGCCGAGACGGTCGCTGAAATAGGCAAACACCGCGGCGGCCTCGTTGAGAATATCATCCACCGACCGTCCTTTCAGCCGACCGGAATTATAAAAATAAATCTCCCTGTCGCCCTTGGAATCCTTGATTTTGGTAATTTCATACAGATTGGATCGCGCGAAAATAATCGGAATTTTAAATACCGGAATGGCGGTTTCCCATACGAATTCGGCGGGATCGGAAAACGTATCCTCGTCGATCAGATCACCTCCCGCAATGACAATATAATCATCCGGCACTTCGGCGGAAATGGTCACTTTGGCGATATCATCGGCGACCATCGGGTACCAGCGATGCCCGCGATCGAGTACGAGTCGGTCGGACTTTTGCGTGAACTGCAGGGCGTACACGAAGCGCAGATTCAATTCGGTTTCGGAGACCAGATCGGGTTGCACTCCCAAATAGAGCGAATCCTGCCCACCGAAACTGTAATGCATGTTGGTCCAGTTGCCTGAACCGTCAGCCTTGGCCTGTATCGATTCGATTCCGGCAAACGACGTAAACAGCATCATGAATTCATCGATATCATCAGGCTTGGAAAGGTTCATCTCGGCGGTTACACCGACTCGATTGGATTCGGGATTATAGGATACCTGCAAATCGTACGAAACGATATCGATCTCACCGGCTGACGCGGCAAAAGCAGTAACGACAAATATGACAAACAACCAGCCAATATACACAAAGCGCATCATTCCCTCCTTTGACACATATCGGGGCGCCATAATTATAGACGTATTATCCCTTGATTTTGATTATATCTTCTTCCTTGCCCAACACGATCAACACGTCCGTTTCCAGAATTTTATATTCCCCGCCGGGGGCAAAATAGAATTCGCCGGTTTTGCTGTTTTTCACGGCAACCACCTGGACATGATACTTCGATCGCAGGCCAAGTTCTTTCAAGTACTTGTTAAAATATTCTTTAGGCGGTAGCAATTCCGCGACATAGAAATCTTCGGATAACGGCAGAAAATCGATCAGATTCTGACGGGCCAACGAATGAGACAGGCGAACGGCCATCTGTTCTTCGGGAATTACCGTTTCGGTCGCTCCGACCTTGACAAGGATTTTGGCATGGTCGGATGAATTCGCTTTGACAATGATCGTCCGCGCACCCAGTTCTTTCAGATAGAGCGTGATCAATATCGCGGCATGCGAATCTTTGCCGGTCGAAACCACAAAGCAGTCATAGGCGTCGACACCGAGGTTTTCCAGAAAACTTCGCTCCGTGGCATCGGCAACAATGGCAAGGTGGACCTTTTCCTGCACGGATTGTGCCATGTTCTTGTCGACGTCGATAGCGGTCACTTTGCATGCAAGCTCCGCCAATTCTTTGGCCACGGTGGCCCCGAAATTTCCCAGTCCGATCACACCGAATGTTTTCATAACGATTTTATCCTACCATAACCTGTTCTTCAACATAGACGATTTCACCCTTACGTGGGGGACGGGCCAATGTCAGGATCAATGTCAGCAAACCCACCCGTCCGATGAACATCAATAAAATAATAACGATTTTACCGAAATCATGCAAATGCGCGGTCATGCCAAGCGACAATCCCACTGTCCCGAAAGCGGAGATGACCTCAAACAGGTTGTCACCGAACCACCCGTGCACCAGTCGATGCGGCAGTGGTTTTTCCTCGGCAAACATCAACAAAACGAAAACAACCCACATGCAAACCGACCCGACCAGAAGAAGCGGGACGGTCATGAAATGCGTTTCCAGTTGCGCAATCACAAAAATCATGCCAAGTCCAAGACAAACAATGCATCGAAGGCGGAGAGGACGGTAGAAAAACAG
>CAZVNK010000085.1:8731-9569 GCA_964628115.1 uncultured Ignavibacteriaceae bacterium
TCAGCACCATCAGCATGAGAACGATCACGAAAACGGCGATCAGGATAACGGTCAGAGCGCGGGAGATGGAATCATTGCTGATTGATCGCCGGAAGGCTTTCACCGCGTTCCGACCGAAAAAGCGATTATAGGCCAGCAATATGACAATGCCGAACGTGGTGGTTTTGACTCCCCCGCCGGTCGATCCCGGGCAGGCGCCGATGAACATGAGAATCATGGTCACCAAAAGACTTACCTCGGTCAGGTTTGCCTGAGGAACGGCATTGAATCCCGCCGTCCGGGACGTGACGGCCTGGAAGAAGGCATTGGCCAGTCCGGACAGGAAATTCATCTCGCCAAAAGCGTTGTTAAAATCAGCGAAGTAAAACGCAATGGTTCCGCCGATCAACAGAATACCGGTCAGGCTCAGGCAAAGTTTACTGTGAAGTGAAAGCCGTCCCCGTCGAAGCACCGCCAGCGAAAACAATTCCGCGATAACGATAAATCCCAGGCCGCCGCAGATTATCAAAAACGAAAAAATCGCAATGACCGGAATATCGCCGCTGAAACTCTCCAGACTGTTGCTGAATGGCGAGAACCCCGCATTACAAAACGCCGAGACCGAATGAAACACCGCGTTAAACGCGGCCTGATCGACGGGAAGACGTTTACTGAAAAGCACAAACAGAATGATTGCACCGATCAGTTCGATCATAAGAGTAACCGCGATGACGGATTTGAGAAGACTTGTCGAGGAGATATTCCGGTCGTTTCCCAACGTGTTGGAGAGTATCAGCCGGTCTTTAAACGAAAGATGCGGCATGAATGTAACCAACAACGCCGTGGCCAGAGTCATAAT
>CAZVNK010000086.1:0-9548 GCA_964628115.1 uncultured Ignavibacteriaceae bacterium
CGGCTTCTCGGCTATCGCGGCGCCGATAGTCGGATTCGTCGTGCACGATTTAACCAAACCCAACAGCGTCATCCGGGGTTTGGTGAGCAATCTGGTCACCAAGTATCGCACCGCTCATCCCCGCGTGAGCGAACCGATCGACATCACCGACCAGGTCGATATCGTCGACAGTGACGACGGACATAAAACCGAATAAGGTTTAAGGTTTTATGAAAAAAACAAACCCGGGCAATTCGCAAACCGCCCGGGCCATATAACATGCTCATACTCACGGGGCCTCAATCCCGGTGCCCATGTACCATGTCGCGATTATTTCAGCAGTAACATCTTGCGTGACGATACGAAGTCACCGGAATGCATTCTGGTGAAATAGATGCCGCTGACCACCGTTCGTCCGTCGCTGTCCGTCCCGTTCCAAACCGCCTCGTACCGTCCGGGAGTCATAACCTGATCGACCAGATCGGTCACCTTCCGTCCCAGAATATTGTACACCGCGATATGCACGTGGGCCTCATGCGGCACCGCGTATGAAAACGTCGTGGTCGGGTTGAATGGGTTGGGGCAGTTCGGTCCCAGTTCGAAATCGGTCGGCAGAACATCGAGATCATCCGCGACTGCTTTTTCCTGCTCGCAGTCACACGGAGCCGAACCGTCGTCGAAATAATTGATCAGATACACCGCGTCGCTGACATTGACCGACTGATCGCAATTGACATTGCCGGACGCCAGCGGTTGCGGTGCCGGCCCGCCGTAAAAGATATAGTTGACGATATAGGACACGTCGCCCCAGCCGACAAACCAGTCATGATTGGGATCACCGCACATATACCCGTCGAAGAACGACGGTCCCTGCCCGTCGAAACTGCGATGATACCGATACATCGACACCGGGATTTCGTCGGTGACATAATCGACGTCGGTATAACTGGTCATGTACAGCCCCGATTGCGTCGGCAATACCAGGTCAATATCACCGTCCTGATCGAAATCGTTCACCATCGGCGTGAACATGTGATCCCAATAGGTCGACGATGACACCTGCACGGGAAATCCCGACAGCAAATCGCCGTCGGCGTCCCATGCCATCAGCCACTGCCCGCTGTTCTGCGGCGCGTAAGAATTGCAGGCGCTGGCGATCACGTCGACCGCTTCGTCCCCGTCGATATCAGCCAGAATCGGCTGAGAGAGCGTCGCCGGAAACGACATATCGGTAAATATCGGCGTTCCGTTCATGTACGTCGTTCCGTCGATATTCCAGGCATATACCCAGGCGTCAAACGTATCGAAAAACGAGATAAGATATTCCAGCGAACCGCCGTCCGTCCCGTCGATATCCCCGAACACGGGGTGTGACGGCCGCAAATTGGTGTTGTAGCCGTCGAACGTGGGAACGGTGGTGTACCGGCACCATAACGTGTCGATACCCTCGTCGAACGCCCAGATATAATATCCGGCGGTCTGCTGACTGCCGGTCTGATACGCCGCGAGGAAGATCAACTCGTCGTCGCCGTCGTCGTCCACGTCGAAAACCGACATGACCCCCGACCAGAACTGCGGATCGGTACTTGCGACCTCGACATTGATTTCTGTCTCATTCGTCCAGTCATTGTCGTACTGCAGTAACGTCTGATCGTCGAACACGTAGAAATTGTACTCACCGTCGCCGTCAAGATCGGCCGGAATGAAAGCGTCGGCGTCCTGATAGATCACGTTCTGGCGACCGATTTTACAATCGACCACTTTCATGTCGGTACCGTCGACAATGAAGATTTCATCGATACCGTCGTCGTCGACGTCCTGCACGATCGGGTAGATGTAGTAGTGTTCGTACTCCCAAATCCCCCGGACCTGGCAGTTTAAATCGTACTGAAAACTTCCGCCGCTGGAATAGTACCCGACGATAAAGTCGTCCCCGTTCCAATTGTCGTTGCGACGAACCGTGACGATATCGTCGACACCGTCGCCGTCGAAATTCCCGATCCCCGGCGGCACCCGGTAAATTCCGGACTGAAAATTCGGCATCCCGGTGGTTTTGGATGATCCGTCGGGATTGTACACGTGCACGCCCGTGCTGGTCAGATACAGAATCTCCCAGTAGCCGTCGCAGTCGAAATCACTGCAGTTGGCGATGCACGAATACAGACCGGACACGCCGACGAAATCCGCCTGCGCCGGCCCGAATGCAAAAAACACCAGCAATACCGTCAGTATCGCCAATGAGGAGCCTTTGAAGGTGCGCATGGCCCTTCCTCCTTTGAAGATGGTTGTGATTGAGTTGCAAATCCCCTTTGCTGAATAATCCTTGACGACAGTAAAATCACCGGCGCGACAGGAATTGTCAACATCTTTTTTTTCATCCCCGATGTCGATTCAAAATCACCGTTGGTATCAATAAAGAGGGACGGTGCATTCACACCGTCCCCGTAACCGCCCAATGAAGTCCTCTGTCGTGCTTGCTCTGGTAGCTGATGGGCAGATCAACTCCGGTGGCGGCGGTGCGCGGGAAAGATAATCGATCAACTGCAACACGTCGAGCAGGTTGACATTGCCGTCGGCGTTGACGTCGCCGGACGCCTCCGGTTCGGGAGCCGGCCCGATCGGCGAGCCATAGAGATAATCGATCAGATACAATATATCCAAAAGATTTACCAGCAAATCGCCGTTGGCGTCGCCGCAGACAAAATCGACGTAGGAAAACTCGTACGGGTCGGTGAATCCGTTGCTTTCCTCGAATACGCTGACCGCCTCCACTCGCCAGTAATAAACGGAATCCGCGAATACCCGTTCGTCCGGCGTGAATATTGTGTCTGTTATCCCGGAATACTGCCTGATAACCGCCGGATTGCCGAAGGTTTCATCGGTGCTGATTTCGAGATTGTATGTCACCGGCGCAATCGCAGTCAGATCGCCGCTCCAGACATATTCGGGAAGCGAATCGCCGATAGTCTCTTTATCCACGGGCAGGGCCAGTGCGGGTTTTGCCGGGACATAGTCATCGACAACATACGTCCACACTTTCGAATATTCGGTGGAATCACCGGATAATATTCGAAACGCTTTCGCCCGCCAGAAGTATCGGCCGTTTGCCGGCGGCGGATCAGGCGTGACCGCAACCGAATCGAGAAGAGCGGTATAGATGATATTCGCAAAACCGTCATCGCTTGCGACCTCCACCCGATACTGGTCATCGTGTTCTTTCCATGCCGTCGCCCAACGCAATTCCGGCGTGTTTTTCACGAAACCGCTATCGGCCGGATACACCAGTCGCGGTTCCAGAAACGGAATAACCCAGTTCGCCCCGAACACGTCCTGATTGCCGTTGCGGGTGTCGGTCCAGACCGCGTTGACATGATCGCGGAATGCGGTCACTCCGATATACTCGGCGATTTTCCCGGCCCGCGTAGTCGCGGCGCAGTTGTACGGATTGCTCGACACGTCCGACACGCGATGATTGGTCGTGAACGTTTGTCCGCCGTCGAAAGAGTATGCCGCGAAGGCATCGAACAGGAAATGATTCTCGACGTCCATGCGCTGATCGTAGAACAACACCACCAGCGTTCCCTCCTGATTGCAGAACAGCCAGGGGTGGAATTGATCGTATTTCGTGCCCGGCCCGGTTGGATCGTCATTGACGTAAATCGGCTCCGACCACGTCGCGCCGCCATCGGTTGATCGGATAAACTCGATATTGGCGTCATGAAACGCCGTGTTGGTCTCATCGAAATCACAGTACGCGATATAGATATTGCCGTCGTGGGGACCGCCGAAAATATCCGCCGCGCACATCGGCGAGTTGTACACGTCAATCGTACCGTCGATAAACGTGCCCAGTCCCCATCCCCCTTCGGTATTGATTACTTCCACCGGCTCGGTAAAGCTGTCGCCGCCGTCAACCGATTTCACCATGTAAATCGCGGTATAATACTCGCAGTTATCCAATGCCGGGCCGCACCAGAAGACATACACCGCGCCGTCACTGCCCACGACCGGCATTGGAAGCATCCCTCCGGAAATAGTACCGATTCCGCATTCCGGCGCACTCCAGGTCGGGCCGATCAGAATCGTGTCCGACCATGAGGTCAGCGACGTATCGGTCTTGACGAACATAATTCGGGGATACCCGCCCGCCCATGATGGAAACCGATTCCAGGTCATGTAGATATTTCCGCTGTACGGCCCGTCGGTGCGATCGATCGTGAAAAACTGCTTGTCCTCGGCCGCGTATCCCTCCGGGGCTTCATAGGTGTGGGCCGGCCAGCCCCATGTCATCCCGCCGTTGGTCGACTTGGAAATACTCAGCCCGGATCGCGCGCCTCCCAATACCTGATAATCCATGTAGCACAAATAGAAATTGCCGTCGCGGTCGACGTCGATCGCCGGATCGGATTGCTGATCGTATCGATAATTGGTGAAAAGACCGTCGCCCCAATTCGCGCCGGCATCGGATGAAATCCCCAGACCCAATTGACGATAACCGAGACGGAAATCGCGCCAAAGCGCCATGACACTATTGCTGTCGGTTGGGCTGACAACGATCATTTCCTCATTTTGGAGTTGACTGGTCGGCGATGACACCTGATAGTTGGGCGGCGGTATTTCGACCGCTATCGCATTGCCATACAATAAAATAACGGCAAGCGCACCAATCCATAGTGAACCCGTGTTCATAATGACTCCCTCCTGATTTGTCTTGAGTATGGCGTATATTAATAAGATGCGCAAGCAGACGTTTTCTATCAAGTATTTTTATTCTATCCGGTAATCGAGTCAGAAAGAAACGCCGGTAATAGCGACAATCACAATATGCCGTAATGACGGGATTTAGTCTCATGGGGTACCTTCCGGCAATTAAATATTAATCCCCGTAGAAGTCGTCTTATTTATACCGGACGGCATCAGTCGCCGATATTAACCGCGTATTTCACGGAATAATCGGTAACCATACGGACTTTTTCGAAGTCGCCGCCATCCTGGAATCCGACATTGGCATCGAGCCATAATCCCTTCATCAAACCGAATTCGATTCCGAACAAACCAAGCCAAACCGGTCGATGTTTCTCGGCAAACGTTCCCTGCCCTTCACCATAGACTTTGTATCGATTGGTTCCATAGTACAATCTGAATGCGGCCGTGGCCTCACCGATCCACGGCGCAGTGGCGGAATCCCGCACCGCCTCACCGTTTGCTCCCAGCAGAAACTGCCCCTTGCCGCCAATCGGTAATGCGGCCGACAACCAGGCGGCGTGTTTGTACAATCCGACGTCGCCACCGGCGCTGTCGCGGGATATCACTCCACCGGCATACGCCAACTGCACGATCGGCTTTGTCCATTGAGCCGACATTGCGCTGTCCATGTCGTTTTGGATTCGAGTATTGATGCTGTCCATAGCCAACTTCTGTTCCGCCGTCAGTTCACCATCCGGACCGGTCGCCAGTTCGATCGTATTGATATCGTTGAGATATCCGTTCAGCAGATCGGCAAATTCCGGCTGAAAACGATAATCCGCTTTGTCGATAATATTGACACGCACCCCCAGCGACGCTTTTTCGAAAACGTTGTCTTCACCACGCACGAGTCCTGCGGAAATGCGAATGGTGTTCCAAAATCGGTTATCTCGAAATCGTTTATAGGTAAGGCTCTTCCCGTTCAGTAATCGAATCGGCGCGAATTCGAGCGCAAAACCCTCTTTGGGATTAACCGTAGCGGCCAAATCCTGAAGACTGGTCGGCCGCATGATTTTATCTTCCGATACATCCAGAAGAATAAACGCGGGCGCATCCGGGACTGCCATGTTGAGTCCGGAGATTGTCGAATCAGGGACATCCTCGGCTTCGGCAACCCCGAAACAGAACATCAGCAAGGCAAAAATCGCAACCGTTTTAAAACCGCCATTGGGGATAATTGTAGACATAACTATTTAACCTCCAACATTGCTCTGAGATGTACCCGGGCCCGAACACCCTTGCCGGTTCCGGCCTCCTCCAATTTGCCGCCCGGCACCGGAACACCATCCTGACGGATAATCATCGCGACATAATACTTTTTGTGCTTCTTCTCAAGGATGACATTGGTGATTGACTGCACCATACAATCATCGAGTTTGTCGGGATTCCTGCCAATGATATGCACGTCGGGCTTGTTATCAGCGAACAACCCCGGCTCTTCGAATATCTTTCCGGCAAGCTCGGCATCCCAAACCCGAAGAACATAGCCTCCCGGCTTGCCTTCACCGCAGACCATCTCCACGGAGACCGGCCCGCCGTTCGATATGATTTTGACGATTGGAATCGACATCATTCCTCCTTTTTTAATGTTCCGAATGGAATGTCCTTGTCATGACTGCCGACATGTGTTCATTCACTCAGTCGACAGCCCAAAATCGGGCGCCTCACCCGCTGTCGACCGGTACGATATCAACCAACCGCCGAATCGCCCCATGAAAGGGATCGACGATTCCCCGGATTCCAGGTCAAACGCGGATGCTTATTATTTGTTTGAGTACCGCCTTATGCGACGATCTTGAGCTTGCAGTCGTCACATCGGTACAACGACACCTGACATGGATTGTCAGCCAGGCCATTCACTAAAAGACAGATTAAAAACTATACGCGGCTTTCGATTCAATCGTTGACTCATATTCTCTATTATTGTGTTTTTTGACAAGACACGTATATTCCAATCAATGCAATATACACTGCCGGGACATTCGATAAAACAACAAATTTCCCCCGCAAGCATATTTGTCGAAACTCCGCTCCCTCACGTTGTTCGGGAGGGAGATTTCAATCTGCCGTGCTCTCTTGCGGTGTTCGGGATGAGATCGCCATGCTGTATCCGCCGTGCGGCGGATTCGCTCGCGATGACGCTGTGAAGGTTTTTTCAGCAAGCCCCGAAACCGTGGGCGACGTATCCGTAAAATGGGTTTGAAACGGGTTTGTCTCGATCTGTCATATATTCGCATATCCATTTGCGGTACAAGGCATTATAATGTTTCGAAATGGGTTCGATTCCCCAACGTATTTTTTATCAGGATGACGGTTTTTCAGGCGATTTTTTGGCATATATCGGTAGGACATGTAATCTCGAAACGGATTTTTGATACTCATGCCGTTACTCCTGCGAATACCATACTTTATCTACTAATAGAGCGCGTTCGGCAATCACTATCGAAGTTGGAGTGAATTTGTGGAGGGGGAGATAATGTCAGAGAGACTGCTATGCGGCGGGGGTGTGTTTATAATGCAATATCTTCGTAGGGAAGGATCCAAGTCCGCCGAGGCGGACGACGTGATCCTGCCGATTTCTTATTTCAAGATCGGACCGGTTGTGGATGGCAAGCTCCCCGAAGGCAAGGGTGGCCATGTAACAGGCATTGAGGAGATGGTTAATGGGGATATTGCCAAATTTTCATGAACCTTCAAGACTTCCTCATATTCCCAGTATCTCAATTTGTCATTCAAACCTTTGACATCAGCGGCATATTTCTTTATTTTTTCTAATTGTTCCTTATCCGACACCGCAACCACTCCCTGTACCGCTGGATTATTCAATGATTTAAGCAGATTTAATATAAGGCTTTTTATATCACCGCCGGTTTGTACTTCAAAAACATATATGATTCGCCCCATATTGCCTATTGTCGCTTCCCAGATAGTATCAACTCGCGCCCCATCTGAAATCTTCCGCTCAATACTTGGCGTAAGACCAAGCCATTGCCCGATGTCCCTGATTTTGTCCCTTATGTCATTATGAATAAATTCCTGTTCTTCGGGTTTCGGGATATCAATCTTCTTGGGTGTCTTTTTGTCTTTCGCATGAATTCCGGTCAGACTATCCTCGACCTGCAGTTTTGCCCAGATAAAATAATCAACGCCAAGTAACGAATTATCGGTATTACCTTCACGTTTCAAAACATCCGCTATTTGTCTGCAAACATCGCAAAGGTATTTGTAGACATCGCCGGTCAATTGGTAATCGTATCTTGGTAAACCCGACACACCAAGGTAATTCAGACCGACATAGGCGCGTCGGTTCCATAACATGTAGTCATTGGGATGAGTCTTGCACAGGATTTCACTGATCATGGCAGGACCCATTCCTTTTATTTTTTTTCTAAAGTCATTCCATCTTGTCTCTATTTTTGTTTGGCCCCATACCAACTTGGTCAAATGTTTTGTAAAATTATTAAGTCCATTATCTTGTATTATTTTATTAACAACATAATGCTTGTTACCCCAAATCAACATGGCCCATAATTTTGACAGGTATTCATAGATGTCGTCATCTGTCATCTTTATTATTCTCTGATCCGTGTATTGTTGATAAAAGGACATTAATTCCTTGCGTTCCAACAATTCCGCTTTGTATAAGTCAGGCGCGTTTTTAAGTTCCTGAACATATTCCCTGGCCAGTTTGGTCAACAGGTTTTCATCCATGATTATGGGCTCCTTTATTGAGCATATGCTTTAAAGACCCGGTTTCCCCTTCTTCTTGTCTTTTTATTCCGGGTATTTCAATCTATGATGATAGGTAAATATAAAAGAAAATCCATGTCGGATCAATAATGAAATGTAACCGGGACATTGAATGACAATCTCACATGTCGAAACTCCGCTCCCTCACGTTGTTCGGGAGGGAGATTTCGACCTAATCCAATGCGAAAAATCGGCCCTATGAAAAATCCAACTCGGTCATGCGGCGGGCCGCTTCTTTGCAGTCTTCCATCGTGACGTCGAGATGTGTCACCAAACGTATCCGCGTTTTGCCGAACGGCACCCCCAGCACCCCAGCGCGTTTCATGATCTCAAGCACTCCCAGCGAGTCTTTTCCCGTCGCGGTAACATCGATAATCAGGATATTGGTCTGCACCCGCACCATGTCGATCGCGAAACCGTTGACGCCGTTGATCCCCTCGGCGATCGCGCGCGCCTTGTCATGATCCTCGGCCAGACGGTGCAGGTTGTGCTCGATCGCATACAATCCCGCCGCCGCCAGAAGACCGGCCTGACGCATCCCGCCGCCGAACAACTTGCGGTTGCGGGTGGCTTCTTCGATAAACGGTTTCGATCCGAGAATCATCGACCCCACCGGCGCGCCCAGTCCCTTGGAAAGGCATACCGAAATCGAATCGAACGGCCGCGCCCAGTCGGCCAGCGAGATGCCCGATGCGATATGCGCGTTCCAGATGCGTGCACCGTCGAGATGCATCAACAGATCGTACGTATCGGCGATTTTTCTGATCCGGTGTATTTCATCGAGCGGGTAAATCGTTCCGCCGTGACGATTATGCGTGTTTTCGATCTCGATAATTTTCGTCCGTGGCGCATGAATATTGTCCGGCCGAATACTGTTTTCTATCTGTTCGGCGGTCATCACGCCGCGCTCGGTGGTCAGCATGTTGACCATCAGGTTGGAATGAATCGCCGGGCCGCCGGTTTCGTAATTGACGATGTGGCATTCGCGCTCGCACAGAATTTCCCAACCCGGTTGCGAGATCGTTTTTAACGCCACCTGATTGCCCATTGTCCCCGACGGCACATACAGCGCC
>CAZVNK010000087.1:0-9533 GCA_964628115.1 uncultured Ignavibacteriaceae bacterium
GCGGCGGCGAACGCCGCACCAAGCTGGACGCGACGGAACACGTCGCGGGCGACCACCATCACCATCTGTTTGCCTTGATGTTCGAATCGTCGGCACATCAGAGTTATCGGAGTTTCCTTTCCTTCACGGGTGACTCCCAGGCATTCACATTCGATTTCGCCGCGTTTCTGCAATCGTTTGTATATGGAATTCGCAGAATCGGCTTTGAGCGGTTTGATGATATCCGAAGGACACATTTCCAAAAACTCATCCCGCGAGTAACCGAATCGGTCGCAGGCACAGGCATTGACATTGACAAATCTTCCCGGACCACCACGGGAATCGAGGAAATGCACCATAACCGAGTCACCGGCATTGTCGAACATCACCTGGTACCAGTAGAATTCCTCGCTTAGCGAGGCCTTTTCCCGTCGGGAGGCAATCAACTCCGCCTGCAGGGCCTTGTTGGCGCCTTCAAGTTCTCGCACCCGGCAAACATATTCGTCCCGAACGGCATGCATGGACTGCCGTGTGGCATGTTTAAACGACCATTTTCGTGTCAACGCCTCGGCCAACTGCTTGACTTCCAGCGGATCGAGCGGCTTGCGAACAATAAACAATTGTTCCGACGTCCCCAGCGCATCGATTATATGTCCATAGGAATAATCGGTATTGTTCAGACATAGAACGATTTCCAAATCGGGTGCATCACCCCAGATTTTTCGTATCGTCTCGATACCGTCCAGTTCCGGCGTCAGTTTATCATTGATAAACGCCAGTGCATACGGTGATCCCGCAATCTCCTCTTCTATAATGCGCTGATATCCCTCATTGCCGTTGCAGGCGGAATCTAGCTGAAAGACTTGTGGGAATTGTGCAGGAGTTTGTTTTTCGGCGGATGTATCGGAGGATGCGTTTAATATCCTGATTTCCGGCTCGGCGATGGAATCCAATATGGAACGAAACTGATTGTGGACGTCGCAATCATCATCAATGAGGAGAATCTTTCGGTTAATGGGCAACGCCTGTTGATACATTCATAGCTCGTAATCTTATGTTTAACCCCTGAGGAAGTTATCGTCATGCCAAACATAATCTTAACGAACAAGGATGTTTTTTGTGTCAATTTCAGGAACAATCGAGGAACAGCCCGAGATTTATTTTGCGAGAGCCTTCCATTTTCCCGGATCGGGAGGCGGCGTCAGCAGGCTGACCGTGATCAATGCCAACAAAGAACCACCCAGGGCGGGATAGACGGTTGGAATACCGAAGGGTCGTCCCCCGATTTCCCAAATCAGAGTCACCGCCATCCCGGCGGCGATCGAAGCCGTTCCTCCCGAAGCGGTGGCGCGTTTCCAGAAAAAGGCCGCCATGACCGCGGGCGTGATTCCGACGCCGTACATGGTATAGGCATACAGGGCCATTTCCAGCACCCGGGTGAAAAACCGCACCTGTAAAAAGGCAACCAGTCCCAGCGCAATCACCACCAGACGTGAATATAGAACCAATTTTTTCGGAGGCACTTCAGGATTGATGAAACGCTGATAGATATCGCGCACGACATTGGTCGCCGGGACCAGCAGGAATGAGTCCGCGGTGGAGACAATGACCGCCACGATCGCCGCCAGCAGGAAACACCCGACCGCGGTCGGAACACCATAGCGCAAGGCATGCAAAATCACCATTTCGGCGTTGATGTCTTTAAAGCCGGCCGACCCGATCACCGCCAGCACCACGACCAGCGTTTCGACGATAATCGTGCCGATAATCCAGCCGATCACCGAACGGCGGGCGGTCTCCGGATTTCTGGCGGAGAAAAAGCGCTGGTACATTCCGGATTCGCCCAACAGAAGCAACATGGTCGGCAGTGAATACCCAAACGCCTCGCGTGGTGTCATGTTTCCCATCGGACGGAAATGCTCCGGCGACAAACCGGCGGTGACACCGCTCCATCCTCCCACGTGATGCAATAAAAACGGCAAAGCGACAAACAATCCCACCAGCATCACCAAACCGTTGACCACGTCGGTGTACGCCACCGAAATCATTCCCGCCAGGACGGTGTATCCGATGACAAACAATGCCGTGATAATCATCCCCTGATCGACCGATATCCCGGTCACCAGATTCAGCACCATCCCCCCGGCGCGGAATTGGTAGCTGACAATGGCGGTATAGGCGATGATCGTTACGATCGTACCGAGAATGCGGGCGTACTTGTTGTATCGGGCTTCGAGGATATCCGGAACGGTGTATTGCGCGAATTTGCGCACGCGCCCGGCGATCAGATACAGAATGATGATGGCGATCCATACTCCGGCATCGAACCAGAGTGCGGAAAATCCTTTGGTATAAGCCAGCCCGGCTCCGGCAATGATCGATCCCGAACCGATCCAGGTTGCCAGAAGTGTCCCGACCAGCACCGTTGCCGACAACCGCCGTCCGGCGACCATGAAATCATCCTGCGATTTGACGTATTTACTGCGATACGCCCCGACTCCGATCAATACGACCAGGTAGGCGATAATGACCCATAAATAGAGCATGGTACAAATAATCGAATCTTTATAACGAAGTCAAAACAATTCGGAAGACGTGTTTAATGACGATTCAATTGATTACGTGGATAGGCACCGATGGTACAATAAAAAATGGAGCCGAGGGGATTCGAACCCCTGACCTCTTGACTGCCAGTCAAGCGTTCTCCCAACTGAACTACGGCCCCAAAAGTCAGCGTTTAGCCAATATATCGCTGTCGTTTTGCTTGTCAAGTGATTTATTGTCGCTTTTCGCGAGAAGCGCCCGGTGCAAACGGTTGCCGGGGCATGTGGTTTCGGGAAGGACGATCATCCGCCCGGTCGGTGTCTCTCGGTATTGCAGGCTTTGCAAATCGGTCAGTTGACGGGTGACGTCCTGAATGCGACGCGCTTCGGACGCGATGATACCGATTTTGTCGCGAATGTCGGTGTCGAATTTATTCTGTGTCCCCAAAAGCAATTCGGCATTGGCGGTGATCGCCATCAATGGATTGTTGATTTCATGGCTCAGTGTCGCGGCGGTAAAATTGACAATGCCCGCATCCCATCGATTGACCGTATTCGATACGGATTCACCTTTCGGCTTCGTCAACACCAGACGCAGTTTGCGGCGCGGTTTGCTACCATTGAAACGCGCGATAACATCGTCCAGATCATCTCCCCCGGTATCATCGACCATGGCATTATCGGTGCGCGGCTTTCGGACGTTTTGCAATACCGCCTCAAGTGCCGTGTTGCCGCTGATTTCGAGAATGTCATAGTCCGGGGAGTTCACCCGACCGACAAAGGCCGTGATATCCTCCTCGTTGCCGGTTCTTCGGCAACAGCGCAGAACGCGCGGTTCCAGTCTCATGACCGTTCTCCCCCATTGCCGACCGCAAAGGACAACGTCAGCGTGATGCCGCCCGATTCTTCGGCGTTACAAACGACGTCACCGTGCATCCGGCGCGCAATCGTCCGTGCCGCCGACATCATCATGCGGTAATGCCAAGCCGTGGTGTCTTCATGCCGTTGTTTTTCATCGGCGAACAAACGTTCCGGTCGCACGCCGTCGAGACCGACACTCGGGCTGTGTATGTCCAGACGACAGAAATCGTCCGTTACCTCGGCGCCGAGTCGCAGATGCACCGTTTCGGAATCGTCATGCAATGCCAGCAGGCAGTATAACATATAGTACAATGCTTTTCGCAGTTTATCCTCATCGCCGGCCAGAACCGGCAGACTGATACTGTCAAGCGAGATCGTTTTTTGCGGAAATTCAGCCTCAAGGATGCCGTACACATCGCGCAAAATTCGGTTAAGATCGACCTGTTCGGTGATCCGCACCTCATCGACTGACGTCATCGTCATGGTGGCTCCTATCAATGCGGTTTGGGCGTCAAAGGCATATTTGACCGTTTCGGCAATCCGCGCTTTGACTTCATCTGATAACGCGGCCGAGTCTTTCCGAAGATACGCGGCCAAATGCGCCAGGGCATCCATACGCACGTCGATATCGGCAAGGTTCTTACGCAGTAGCGCGGAACAATCGGGAGCGGCGGAATCAGTATCGTTTCGCTCAGGATACGGCGACAACGCCGTGCCGATAAAGGCCGCGATATGTTGCGCCTCATCGCGAAGCGTCTCATGTTCATTGCAGTGAATAACGCGCCAGCATCCCCAAACCCGATCGCCCGCGCTCAGGGGATACGCCAGTTCCGCGCCGAATTCATGATCGCGCTGATCGGGCGGGTATTCCACGGCATAGACCTGCCCGGAGCGAATCGACGACACCATATCGACATCGTATCGTTCCGGATCGATTCCGGTTCCGGAATGCGGCCGACGATTCGCGGTCGCCAGCAGGTTCAATCGGTCATTATCAATATCGTACAACACCACCTGCCTGACCGATGGAAGCTCAAGCAGAATACCGGCAACGCTTTCCCAATCGATCTCCCGATCGTGCCGGGTCGCCACGAATTCGAACAGCATCTGATGGACGGTTTCGGTGTCGGAAATCCGGGTCGCGACTTCAGTCCGTTCGGCTGACGTCATGCTTTCCGGAATGAGAATAATCTGATAATTGGCGGGATTGCCCGCAACGAAATTCAACGAGACCACCGCGGTATGCCGATGCTCCGCTCCGTTGGCGTCACGGATTGTCAATGTCAGCGGACGATAGAACGTCTCGTAAGTTCGTTCGCATTCCAAAATGGCCATCATTTCGGCACGGGAGGATTCGTCCAGAAATTCCTGAACGTCCTTCACGTACAACTCCTCGCATGAGGCCGCCAGTATTTTTACCGTCAGGTCATCAACACAGACAAAACGCCCTTTTCGATCAACCTTAAAGACGGCGCATTGTGAAAGTTGTGCTCTGTTTTTTTGTCGTTCACGTATCGCCGATGTCATGCCTATTTTTTAAAAACCTTCAACGTTTCAACCGACCATAATGTCCGAACAACGATATAGTACACACCGGGAGCGACTTCGCGTCCCTGATTGTTGGTTCCGTGCCATACCACTGTTCCATTTACGCTATTATAAGTATCGGAAAAAGCGTCCCAAACTTTCTCCCCATTTATGGTATGGACGGAAATATCGGTCGGTTCCCCCACCAGGGTGGCATCGACAAAAATGGTCAGCGAATCGCTGAAAGGGTTCGGGCCAGCGGCAACATCGGTCTTTTCCACGACCCGAAGCACGAATTCGGTGGTATCGGCCATGACGCCGACGTCGACAACGTCGGCGGAAAGAATCAAACGAACGGTGTAACTCCCCACATCCTGCGGCCAGCCCCAGTAAACGATCTCGGAATAGCCGTTCGGCAACAGACCGGTGTTAAGAACGGCGCTGTCGGGCAGGTTTTCGGCAGTCAAAGTCAGAGAATTGACCTCGTCTGGGCTGGAAATCTCAATTGAAATGATGACATAATCGGTCACACGAACGGTAACCTGCGGTATCGGCGCGATTCTGAGAAGCTCGGCCGCCCGGAACGCATTGAGCAGGCCGTGTCCATAGAGATTATCGGGATTGGCATGGCGGCTACCGGAACGCATCATGGCCTCACGCAATTGCATCGGAGTCCAGTCCGGATTGGCCTCCAGAATCAGCGCGGCGGCCCCGGCCGCCTGCGGAGCGGCGGCGGACGTCCCGGTGCGTCGGCGATATCCCCCCTGATAATCGGCAGAATAGGCATTCACCCCCTGCGCCACAATCTCAGGCTTGAGACGGCCGTCATAGGTTGGCCCGGCCGATGACGATCCCGCCAGAACGCCGAGACTGTCGACCGAACCGATCGCCATAACGCCGAATCCGTCGGCGGGCGGGGTTATATAGTAAAAGTCATCTTGTCTTTGATTGCCGGCGGAATTGAACACAGCAATCCCGCGCGAAACGGCGATATCGGCCGCAACGGTAATCGGCGCCGTCAGACCGTCGAGATCTTCGTATTCGTACCAGTCCATGTATCCCAACGAAGAAGAAATAATCGTGGCGCCGAGCGAATCGGCCCATTCGGCCGCCTCGATCCAGAAGCGCTCTTCGGTGGTATCCTCTTCATACAATTTTTCCGTTTTTGCCAAAAGGAATTCCGCACCGAAGGCCGGGCCGATTATCTGCCCGCGTTCGAAACCGCCGGCCAGCGACAAGACCGACGTGCCGTGATCGGGCGTTCCGCTGACGTCTTCATTGTCGTCAATGAAATTATACTTGTGCGTCCAGTTCAAGCTGTCGAAGGCGGGATGGTCAAGCTCAAAACCGGTGTCGAAAACGCCGATAACCTCGCCCTGTCCGGAATAGCCGTTTTTGTGCAGTAATGGAACGTTGATCAAAGCGGTCTGTCGATACGACGGTCCATAATCGGTTGAATCAAGAGATCCGACATCCGGAATATCCTTGTGCAGGCCATCCATATCGTCGGGAAGCGGGCCGCGCACGGCTTTGGCGACGGGGCGGATTTCGGCCACGAAGGGTAACGCGGCCAAATCCTGAATCGTTTCATAATCGGCGAAGCCGGAGACGGCGTTCAGCCAGCGAGATTGGGAGGTCACTTCCAGTCCAAGATCTGTCACCTGCCGGACATACGACGCGCTTACCGGAATGTCGAAATAATCCATTGCGCCTTTTTCGACGGTGCGTCGACGACGGCGTTCCAGGGCTTTTTCGGTGAAACGATCTTTGGCGACCGACAGGGCCTTTTGATAGGATTCGCGGTCGGTGACTTCCTTGTCGGTGAAAAAGACCCAGATCGAAGCGGGTCGGTCGGCAGTCGCGTAATACAAGGCATCATTGAAGCGTGGCGCGATTTTAGGAGAGCGGGGTTCGATGCCGAACTCCGATGCGGTCGCGGTCGATACGATTGTTATTATTGTCAGTATACCGAGCGTAATCTTCATCTTCATTGTATCACCCTTTATAATACCTTGCCCAAAAAGTCGCGGGTTCTCTGCCGGCTGGGATTGTCGAATATCTCCGACGGTGTCCCGCTTTCGATTATTTTCCCGGCCTCCATAAACAGCACCCGGTCGGCCATTTCACGCGCGAAACCGATTTCATGCGATACGACCACCATGGTCATTCCCCCGGCCGCCAGCATTTTCATCACTTCCAGCACCTCGCCGATCATTTCCGGATCGAGCGCCGAGGTGACTTCGTCAAACAGCTTAATTTTCGGATCCATCGCCAGCGCGCGGGCAATCGCCACTCGTTGTTTCTGTCCGCCGGACAACTCAGCCGGGTACGCGTCGATTTTATCGGTCAATCCCACCTGCGCCAGCAGGGTCATGCCTTTTTCGCGGGCTTCTGTCTTGCTTCGTTTGCGCACCACCCGTTGCGCCAGCATGACATTCTCTATAACCGTCAGATGCGGAAAAAGGTTAAACTGCTGGAATACCATACCAACTTCCAACCGTATCTGATGTATGTCCTTTTGACGTTTGTCAATGATAAAATTGTCAATGCTAATTTCACCGCCGTCGATTTCTTCCAGAGCGTTCAAGCAACGCAGGAGAGTCGATTTGCCCGATCCCGAGGGCCCGATAATAACCACCACCTCTCCCTCCGCGATTTCGAACGAAACGTCGTCCACCGCGATCACCGATCCGAATCGTCTGGTCACGTTTTTGACGGAAATCATGCGGTTCTACTCCCGAAGCCCTTGACGGCAAACAGCCGTTCCAGATATTTCACGAGTTGTGTCAGTGTGAGTGTCATAATCAAATACAGCGCGCCGACCATGATCCAGGTCTGAAAATCGGTAAAGAACTGGGCGTAATACTCACGCCCGGCGCGGGTCAATTCCCGCAGACCGATAATCGACACTAATGAGGAATCTTTCAACGAGGCGATAAATTCATTGGCCGACGGCGGAATGACAATACGCAACGACTGGGGAATGACGACGTGGCGCAGGGTCTGGAAACGGGTCATCCCGAGCGACATGGCGGCCTCATACTGTCCATGCGAGATAGCCTCCAACCCGGAGCGGAAAATTTCGGCCAGATAGGCGGAATAGCATATCCCCACCGCCAGCACGCCCGCCGTGAAACGGTCGAAATTGAGATATTTGCCCAATCCGAAATAGATAAAAAAGATATGCACCAACAGCGGCACGCCGCGAATAACATTGACATACACGCCTGCCAGAAACGACAGCACGGGGATTTTCCAGATGCGGATAATGCTGACGATCATGCCGAGCACCAGCGCCAGCGCGAACGATGTAATCGTGATCAGCGCGGTCCGGGGAACGGCCGGGATAAGGTACCGAAAAATATCCCAATACAGGACGATTTGTTCGGCAATCCAGTTCAGCAAGATGTGCTTCTCCCTAAAAACACCAAACTACGGAGATCGACGGTGAAGGTCAAGCGGGAAAATGAGATGCTCTCATGTAAGGCGGTGCAAAAGATTAATTGACAAGGGCCTCGTTTCGTTGTAAGTTTGCCATGCCGAAAGGCGCCGATTTTCCGGATAATCTGCCCCCGTGGTGTAACGGATAACGCATCGGCCTCCGGAGCCGGTAATCCAGGTTCGATTCCTGGCGGGGGCATATATTTTTTATGCCGATCCAACCGAAACATATCGGAGTATTCATGAACATGTCACGACCGTCATTGGTACGATGTCTCTCATTGCTTTTTGCCGTGGTCATTGCGGCAACGATACTGTGGTGCGGGTGCACCGCCGATCAGAAAGATCGCGAATCAACGTTGATATTGTACGCCTTCCCCGCCGAGGGCGAGCTTTTGGCGCGTAAAATCGCCGTGGATCACAGTGACACCGTCCTGGGCAGGCCGGTGCACGTCGGGATCATCAACGGCAAAGATATCATTCTCGCGGAATCCGGTGTCGGGATGACCAACGCCGCCATGACCGCCCAGAGTCTGCTTGACCGTTATCATCCCCGGTGCGTGATTTTCACCGGAATCGCCGGAGCCATCGACACCTCGGTCCGGATCGGCGACATTGTCGTCTGCGACCGCTGGATTACGCACGATTACGGGTATTACGGGGCCAACGATTTCGAGCCGGGAGATATTGAAGCGTATTCTCCCGATCACGACAGTATGGTCGATTTTTCCTCGTTTGCGGTCGATTCCGTGCTGTTCGTTCGAGCCGAAGAGCTGGCCGAATCCATCCCGGCGCTCGATCCGATCGGCGAGCGCATGCCGCGACTGCAGGTCGGAGGCGTGGGCGTCAGCGGCAACAGCTTTATCGACAACCGCAGTAAACGCCACTGGCTGTCATCCACGTTCAAGGCGAAAGTGACCGATATGGAATCATCGGCGGTTGCTCAGGTTTGCGCCGCGAACGGCGTCCCCTGTATCATCTTCCGCTCGGCATCCGATCTGGCCGGAGGCACCGATTCGGGAACGGCGCGCGATGAATTAGGCAGATTTTTCAAGGTTGTGCTTGAAGCGGGCTATTTTGCGGATGTTGTGGTTTTTGATCCTGCGGGGCTGAAAGATAATGCTACATACGAGAATCCGCTGGTACATCCCGATGGGTTTGATGCTGTAATTGTGAACGGAC
>CAZVNK010000088.1:0-9352 GCA_964628115.1 uncultured Ignavibacteriaceae bacterium
CAGTGACCTCTCGGATGTGAACCGAACGCTCTAACCAACTGAGCTAATTGCCCAATGTACACTCCAGCTTTCAAACATCATCTCTGGGCCCACCAGGACTCGAACCTGGGACCCGCTGATTATGAGTCAGCTGCTCTAACCAACTGAGCTATGGGCCCGAAGTCATAATCAAGAATAATAACATGCCCATATCCAATCGTCAAGACCTTTATTTCTTAACAAACAACCTCTTCCGGGGTTTCAGGAAAAAGAATAAATCGCGTCCGATTCGCCCCTATATATGAAATTCGATAATATCGCCGTCGGTAAGCACAAAACTGTTTTTGACTCTCTGCCCCTCGAATTTACCCTGTCCCCAAAGTTTCGCGTATTGCAAACGGCGGGAAAAGTCCTTGTGAAGCGTCAGCGCCGCCTCCTCCACCGTGCCGCCGACCGGAAGAATGATCGGATCGTGAAAATCGGGGTCTTTGCCCACCGGCTTGGTATACACCCGGATAATCTCCAGCGCCCCGAACAGCGTCTCTTTCATCTCCTTGAGCACCTCGTCGTCAAGGATCGAGGTCGGCATCACCGCAAAATCAGGATAGGTCGCCCGCAGGCGCTCCAGCCCCTCCCGACCACCCTCATCAAGAAATTTGTGCGCCGCCAGAATGGTTCTCTTGTTCAGAATCAGCGGATCATCGGCCTTTTCCGGAAGGCGGGAGACCAGATGAATGCGTTTTTCCCGAAGCCGTTCGCAGACCGTCGTTAAACGCTCCGCAAACCCCGGCAGAGAAACGTCGCTGACCAGCATCACCAAATCCGCCTGGCGGACCAGGTTGGGCATATACCCCTCGAACACGTCCGTCGATATGGGCGGCGTATCGATCAATTGAATCTGAATCGTATCGTAATCCATCATCCCGGTCAGCGGTTCCCGCGTGGTGTAGGGATAATCGCCGATCAGCGGTTCGGCGTTGGTAAGCGCGTCGAGCAGGGATGATTTTCCGGAATTGGGCGGCCCGATCAGAATCACCTGCGCGGCTCCCTCACGGTCGATATGGTCGAAGGGACTGACGGTGCGGGCGCCATGCTTTTTCTGACCGCCGTCGATCTGCTTGCGAATCTTGGCAATCTTGGCCTTCAGGTCGGCCTGAAGTTTGTCGGTTCCCTTGTGCTTGGGCATCAGGGCCAACAACTCCTTGGCCAGCCTCAGCTTTTCCTGCGGGTCGCGTTCCTGTTTGAACTCCCGCTCAAGCTCATAATAATGTGGAGGCAGATTTGCCGGCATATCGTTTTACCTCCCAATGCAATGTAAATAAAAAATCGCGACTAATCAAGTAGTACAATCATGCCACGTCATTTCCCGAAAACTGTTCTTGGTGTCAATATGTGTCAATAAGGCGAATAATAGGCTAACATGCCCTGATTTCGGTTGACAGATCGTGACCATTGTCCGTATTTTATATACGAGCACACGCAATCGTCGATTGACATCATCAACACATATCATTTCACCTGACCGACACACGAGGAATTCATGAGACAGGGATGTTCTCTTTTCCTCATCGGGGCACGATCGCCCCCAACCGGCGAGGGACCGCACAGGCTGTAACCTCAAACACCACAATAAAACAAAAGGGATTTTATGATGTACGCAAAAAAATCCATTGGAATTTTCCTTGCCTTGTGCATGGCAGGTTTTCTTCTCGGCGGTCTCGCCTCCGCCAGCCCGCTGGATTACCCCGGTTATGACGGTCTGCATTTCGAACTGAGTAATCCCACCATATTCGTGCTCGACACCCACGGCGGCGACAGCGCGGAAACCGCTTTCGTCGATTTCTCCCTGCAGTTCGAGTATCTGGACACGACGTCCGCTCCCTCCGGAGACATGACGCGTATCGAATGCAAATTCTACTACGACGCCTCCAAACTCGCATTCGAAACGGCGGAACTGGACAGCGCCAACTGGCGCTTTGGATTCAGCTGGTCGGATAATGTCTACTCCGGCGACGTCCATACCCTCTCATTGCAATTCTGGAACGGCGACGGAGTACCGGCGCCGGATACTCTGACTCGCTTTGCCATTGTTAAATTCACGGCGCTCGAGCAGTGGGAGAATACCGTCAACGATCTGGAATTCAACCAGGTTTCCGACGACAACAATGTCGAGGTTGACGGCAACGTCTACAGCCCCGCCGGCGACAGCTGTTGGGGTGACGGATCGGTCACGATTGCGGATTATCAGGCGACATTTTATCTTAACGATACGACCCTGTACGGAGCGTTGGAAACGGTATTCGAGTATCCCATCCATGCCACGACCAATTTCGTGACGTGTTACATCCATCATCAACTTCTCTACGACACGACGAAACTGGAGTTTCTCGGCCTGGCCGACAATTACGATGATATCTTTCTGGGTGGATGTTCAGGCAGTTGCCCCGACTCCGGTGCATTTCCCATCGATTTTTCTCTCCAGCTGGGAACGGATAATTATCCGGACTTCGATCCGGTTCCCCCTCTTGACACCGAAACCGTCATCTACAGTTTGCGTTTCAAAGTGAAGGGAAATTGGGAGGGACAGGCAACGCCGATTGTGTTCGTGCCTGACAGTTGCCTCATCATGCCGTTCCATGACTACATCATCGCCTTTTACGACAGCGTAATTGTTCAGAGTCAGGTTGCCTACGACTACTTCGGTATTATCACCCTGGCCGATTACACCGCCGAATACTTCGCGGAACTCACGGAGAACAATATCTGTCTCGGCGGCGACATGAAGGTCAAGTACGAAGTCAAGATGAAAAACAACTTCCCGGCCGGGTATGCCCCCTGGGATCCCGATCCCGACACCGGCGCGATTGTCATGAATTTCCTTCTTGACGACGAACTCGATTACGAAATCAACACCGAACTGACCGATGATCTGGAATTCTGGGCCGACGATCACACCAACGTCGATCATCGCCTGTCGCTCTACCAGGTTCCCGGATCGGGCGGCGATGACTATGTTCCGGCCTCGTCCGAATTCGAGGATATTATCGAACTCCAATTGGAATACCTGGGCGATCTGCCGACCAATTACAACAATCGCTTCATCACGTTTGAATTCACCAACACCAATCCCTATAGCGTCTACGGCGATACGGCGGTCGTAACCGATACTTCGATTCACCATGCCTCGGCGAAATACCCCGTCTCTCTAAGTTGGGATGCCGACACGCTGGAAGTGCCGATGGGAGTGTTTTACGGCGGCGGCGGGTATTCCAAATACGATATCGACGTAACCGGGCATATTTACGCCAAACACAACGTCGATCTGTCGGAATTCTCGCTGGATGTCACGGTCGGGCCGGACTATCACATCTCCGATATCGTTCCCGCCGATAACATCACCGCCACCTGGATTCCCAACGGTCGACGGCTGACCAGCGATTCGGGATTCACCTGGGATGCGACATATTACGGCAATCGTCTGATCGCCACGGTGTACTATGATATGACACGTTGTACGGAAGGCAACTGGTACCAAAACAGTGTCACTTTTTCCAATTACTACATGAAAAACTCCATTGGCGATTCCACTCACGTGGTTGTCAGCCCCAATGGAGTTAAAGGGTATTGCGACGACAGCGGCTATGAACCCGTCGATCCCATCAGAGACCCGATCGCGAAGGAACATGATGAGATACCGACGTCTTATGCCCTGCGCAACAACTATCCCAATCCGTTCAACCCCGCAACCACCATCGCCTATGACCTACCGGCATCCGGACGGGTGCGAATCGACATTCACAACATTCTCGGACAACACGTCGCCACGCTGGTCGACCAGACCATGGCGCCGGGATCGTACGAGATTGTCTGGGACGGTAAATCCGATGAGGGCCGCTCGGTGTCATCGGGTATTTACCTGTACATTATGCGCGCCGACAATTTCACCCAGACGCGCAAAATGACCCTTCTCAAATAACCTCGCCCCGTTACGTGACCGGGCCGCCTTCATCCGAAGGCGGCCCTTTATATTTGATGAGATGTCCGACCTTATTTCAACAATAACAGGCGTCGCACCACGATTTTGGAATCGGTGCGAAGACGGCAGAAATACATCCCTGCCGGTAATTCACGGCCGTCGTGATCGACCGCTTTCCAATACACGACATGTTCGCCGGGATCTGCCGTCCCGTCATACAGCAGGGCCAAACGGTGTCCCAGTAGATTATACACGCTCAACTCACAGTGTTGCCGACGCTCCAGGCAAAAAGAGATTCTCGTCGCGGCATTGAACGGATTCGGCGCATTAACCAGACGCGTGTCGTTTTCCCGATCGCGAACGGTGTGATCGGACAGGCCGGACGGAAAATCGTAAATCAGTTTTATGTACGGCGACGTTCCTTTCAGTCCTCCGGATGTAAATCTACAGATCGCGCCGGGCGCGGCCAGATTTTCCTCCCGGTACTTGAACACAATGCCGTTGTACGCCACGTCCGTCCATTTTTCGCGCAACAACTCGGTCACGTTCCAGACAACCCACCCTTGATACGTTCCCGGTATTAATGTTGAAACCTTCACGGTGGAGTCGAAATCCCCGCCGGGATTCCTCCAGGGATATCGCCAGGTCGCATAACGTGCATCATAAGCCGTCGTCAGGGCGTACCCCTCGATTTCCCGCTCTGAACTCGCCCCGGTCACATTGCGAACGACATACATGCCGACCTCAGCGGTATCCAGAACACCCCCGGCCGGAGGGGTAAAAGCCGCAAGATTGAGTCGCAGAACCACCCGGCAATTGCATTGGGCATAAGATCGCAATTCCAACTCCGGCATTCCAAAATATGCCGAATCGGGAAAGGCCTCCTGTATGGTCACCGATGATGCATCGACCGGGATATAATAAGTCTCCCCGGCAAAAGCGCCGAATGCGACCACCATAAGCATCCATACCGCCGACAAGACGACAATAACGGTTTTCGTCATAGTATATTCCATCGGATTATTATTTTAAGAAATACTGACAAGCAGAGTGAATTGATATGATATACATTCGGCGAGTGATGTCAAGTCTCGAAACGGATTTTATTTCGTGAATCGCCGCGCCAGTTCGTGAATAACATCGCAAACATAATCCACTTCGCGAACCGTCAGGTCGGGATAAAAAGGCAGACTGATAACGCGCTTCGCTTCCCGCTCGCAGACCGGCATTTTGCGTCGCATCGGAAGAATCTTTTTGACATGGGAAAACGTGTGAACGGGGATAAAATGCACGCCGCACCCGACACCCCGTTTTTCCAACTCGGTAATCATGCGATCCCGGGATATTGTCCAGCGATTCGTTATCAGGCGAATCATATACAAATGCCGGGCATGACGGCTTCCGTCCGGACAGAACGGCACATCCAGCACGTCGCCGATATCCGCCAGATTCCCGTTGTATCGCCCGGCCAGACGGACACGCCGGGCCTGACGATCATCGAAACCGCGCAACTGCCCCAACCCGAGCGCCGCCTGAATATCGGAAAGGTTGTACTTGTAACCGAGACGAACCACGTCGTATTTCCAGCCACCCCCGGCATACCGTTTCCATCCGGATGAGGTCATGCCGTGAAGTGAAAGTAGACGGATTTCATCGGCCAGTCGTTTGCGCCCGGTAACCACCATCCCCCCCTCGCCGGTGGTGAGATTCTTGGTGGAATAAAACGAAAATACCGTGGCATCGGCCAGCGTGCCGACCGGCCGTCCCCGATAATCCGCCCCCAGCGAATGCGCGGCGTCGGCAATCAGCGCCAGACGATGTTTTCGTGCAATGGCCCGCAGGCGACCATAATCGCAGGGGCATCCGGCGATATCGACCGCGACAATGGCTTTGGTCTTGCGGGTTATTTTGGATTCGATCATGGCGGGATCGATATTGAGCGTGGCGGAATCGATATCGACCAGAACCGGCATAGCGCCGGTATAAAGAATCGCCTCCACCGTGGCGATCATCGTGTATGGCGTCGTGATAACCTGATCTCCCGCACCGATTCCCAAAGCCGCCAGCGCCAGATGCAAACCGGCGGTTCCCGATGACACCGCCACCGCATAGCGTGCCCCGGTCAGAGAACAAATCCCCTCCTCCAGTGCGCGGACTTTCGGCCCGGAGGTAATCCACCCCGACGACAGCGCATCGGCAACCTCTTTTTTCTCCCGACCGGTTATGTTCAGTCTGAAAAACGGGACTTTCACGATCGACTCCCCGGTTTGATCATCCGTCGATACAAGGCAACCATTTGCTCGACGCTTTTTTCCCACGAAAAAGTCTCTTCTATAAAATCTCGGCCGTTTTCGCCCATTCGTTTACGTAAATCAACGTCCTCGGCCAGACGACGGATTGCCCCGGCCAGTGCCTGAGGATCATCCGGCGGCACCAGAATTCCGGTCTCGCCGTCTTTGACCACTTCGGGAATACCGCCCACATTGCCCGCGACAACCGGAAGCCCGCAGGCTCCGGCCTCCACCGCCGCCACGCCGAACGACTCGGAACGCGACGGCATCACCATGATATCATAATCCATCAATCGCTTCAAAACCAGGTCAGGTTCCACCCATCCCTGAAACGATACCATCGAATCCATCCCGTAGTCGGTCACCAGTTTTTTCAGGGCGCCTTCCTCACGGCCATACCCGAACATATCCAGTCTGACCGAAACATCGGCATCTTTTAATTCTTTTAAGGCATGTATCAACACGTCCGGGCCGTAAACCGGTCGTAATAATTTCATAAAGACCAGCCGAACCGGTTTGGTCGCGGTATGATCCTTGCATTTTTCGGGAATGGGCGTTCCGAACGGAATCACCTCGAAACGATCCCGGGTCGTGGGATACAAGTCAATCATGGCATCCCGCAGATGACGACTAGATGACGTAAAATAATCGTATTTCTTGACCACCGAACCGACATGCCAACGATACCAGCGATTATTGCGAGCCGTGACCAGAATGTCCGAACCCATCGCCGTCAGCAGTTTCGGGCAAAGCCCGCGCATGGCTCCCCACAATCCGAAACCGGTAGCTTGAAAGGCATGAATAAGCGACGGTTGCAATTGCCGAAGTTTTATCCGCACCCGCTGGGTATAGGTCAGAAAATTCCGTGTCCCGCCCGGTGACTTGCCGTAGATAATCGTCTCAATCCCCTCGATCGGCCGACCGCCGCAGGAGACCACCACCACGTCGAAACCGGCCTCCCGCATCGAACGCGCCCAGCGAATGGTATGAACCGAGTGCGCGTAGCTGAGAATGACTATCCGTTCGGCCATCAGGAATCACCACGGCTTTGTTTATAGAGACGTCGATACTGACGGGACAGCAGGGCAAGACAAAAAGCCAGAACAAATCCCTCCTGCCCCCAGGTCCAAACCCGCATATAAAAAATCGTGATGCAAAAAATAAAAGCATAGATAAAACACGACATGGATAATTGCATGTCCATAGCATCGGTGGTTTTGCGAATGATACGACGTCCGGTGACAAAAATCGATCCCGCCAGCCAGAACAACGCCGAAATGCCCAGAATACCGGTTTCGGCAAGATATTGCAGACTCACGTTGTGAAACGACAACTGCGCCACGCGTACTCGAACCGGATCGAATTTCAAATGCGGCAGAAGCGAATCGAGCAGATGATAATTGCCGATCCCGATACCGGTGATCGGGCTGATCGTAAACGCCTCGATTGCCGATTTCCATAGGGAGAATCGGGTCAAAATCGTTCCGGTTGCCTTTTCCGCGAAAATCTGTTCGACACGCTCACCCAATTGCGTATACAGGCCGGTTCCGAAAATGATAACCAGCAGTAACGGTACCGCCACCATCACCAGCTTGAAAACATACCGTCGCACTGCGGGACGATGCAGTCTTTTGGCGTACACATACGAAACCAACAACAATACCGGACAGGCCGCGGTAATCGTAATCAACGGCCCGCGCGACATCGTCGCCATCGCCGCCATTACCCCAAGCAAGAAAAACAGGGTGAACCTGATCCGTTCCCGTCGTGATTGCGCCCAGATCGCATAGGCCAGTGTCAGCGGAACCATCGTCAGCGAAAACGTCTCGAAACCGACACTACTGACCCCGAACACGCGCACCCTGCCACTCCCGGCCAAAAACAACACGGTATGCCACAGCGAAACCAGGGCGTGCAAATTAATAAAAAACCGAACCATACGATCAGGATTGAACTTTCCCGAAAACGTATACAACGCCCGATACGCCAGGTAAATCAATATAATGCGCCCAATCGGGACAATCGACAGCCGGGGCGAATACGAAAAAACGCCGGAGATGACGGTCGCCAGAATCAGCGCCAACAAAGAAAAATCAAAACGCGTCCGGTCGAAATTCGGCTGATAGCGAAACACCCACGAGATGAACACCGCCCCGATAAACAGAATCGCGCAGACGTCGCCCGGGTGAATGGCAAACAGCGCCATTCGCACCGGCATGTAGATATAATTTGCGATCATGAACAGGTAAAAACTCCGGCGCGGCATGGAGACCGCCAACAAAGCGACCGGAATCGCCAAATACACCAGGATAAACGACATCCGCTCCATTTTCAACAGAAGCAGAACCGGCACCAATGCCAGCATCAACATCGCCAGCGATGTGTACCGGTACCTTTTCCAGGATTGCGCGGACACAACGTCCGGCATGCCGTGAATCATGTTTACTCCATCCGATCGATTCTGTTACACGGAAGTAAAGGTCTCGGTTGAAAATGTCAACATGATTTCCGACATTTGACCGTATCGCAAGAATCAACTTGACTTTCCGGTCGGTTGTCGGCTGATTGCACACGACATGAAAATTCATAGTGACAAACTCGCCAACCTGCTGGAATATATCGGGATCAAATCCCACAGTTATTATCATACGCTGGCGACACGATCATATCATCCCGAAAACGAAATGCCGTATTATCTGGATCAAACCGCGCGCGCCGACTATGCCGGTCCGTATGATGCCGACGGTCTTCCGCTTTATGTCGGCAAAGAAAAAACCACCCATCTGCCGGTGCATATCGCCTTCTGGGCGCTGGGGCATGCGCAGTCCTATCTGAACTCCAACGACGTCCGACATCGCAAATGCTTTCTTACCGCCGCCGAGTGGTTCATGTCGTCGCAAAACGACCGTGGTGTCTGGCCGACACCCTATCCGATGAAACGCTTCGGCCTTGAGGCGGGTTTCCCTTCGGCCATGTCGCAGGGGCTGGCGATTTCCTGTCTGGTCAGGGCTTTCCGCATGACCGAGGATAATCGTTTTCTGGAATCCGCAATAAACGCTCTTCAACCGTTTCGTGTGGAGATTCGCGATGGCGGCGTCGCTTCGTA
>CAZVNK010000089.1:0-9297 GCA_964628115.1 uncultured Ignavibacteriaceae bacterium
ATGGTGGATTCGTTAAGCAGTGCCGCCGATGTTCTTTCCAAGACCGAACTGGTCAGCAAGATGGCGCAGAAGCAGAAGGCCGCGTCCGAAATGGAACAGCGCCAGGCGATCTCGACCGTGAAACGGAAAAATACGTCGGAAAGTGAACGCACCAAGGAAGCCATCGAAAGCGATCAGGTGATTATCAACCGGGAGAACCCGAAACAGAATGGCGGAAAAAAGGAAAAACGCGAAAAGCTCAACGAGGAAGCCGAGGACGGCAGTGATGCCTCGGAAGCCGAAGGCGGGCATCTGGACATGAAAGCGTAATAGGAGACCAACACCATGGAAATAGGAATTTCAAACGAGATGTTGCTGGATATCGGTCTGAATCTGGCCGGCTTTCTGACGGCCGGAGGCATGCTGGGAATCGTCTATTCTCTGTTTTTCCGTCGCTCCCGGACAAGTGTCGCCACGGCGCCGAAACCGAATGCGGAACCGACCACGCAACCGGCCGTGGCAGACGGCCCCGCGCCGAAAGATGAACATCTGGAATTTATCGACTTTAAAAATATGACCTGGAATACCAATAATTACAGCCGCACCCGCACCTCCCGGTCTGGGGGCCATCCCGCCCGCAACCGTCAGGACGTCCTGCGTCTGGCCAAACAACTGCTGTCCCAGAAACATGAGGAACGCGAGTTGAAACGAAAGCTTCCGATTACGGATGCCGAACTGGCCATGACCAAGCGCACGGTGAATCTTGAAGGTGCGGGGAGGAGTGCATAATGACCACCGAATCACCGTTTTTCCTGACTAAAATCGAGTGTCCGATTTGCAAAACCATCAACGAGTTTGAAACCATCAAGGTGGGCGCGTATACCGAACGCGATCGTGATACCGATTTCTGTCCCACTGATCGCATCTGGCGCAACTCTCGTTATCAGACTTACAATCCCCTGCTGTTTTTCACGGCAACCTGCACCCATTGTTTTTACACTCGTGAATTCACCGCCGGTTTCAAGGAATGGAAAGAGGACGCCTATTTCAAAACGTACCGATTGAAAGCGGTCAAACAAAAGCATTTGAATATTCTGGCCGAGGCCGACTCGATCGTTCGCTCCATCGGTGAAGTCCTCGACAGCAACCGCTATCCCAACGAAACCGCGATTTTAAAATTGCTGTTGGCGATTATCGACGAGTCGCTCAACGACCGCAAAATCGACCTCGATCTGGGGCGGTTTTACCTTCGCATCGGCTGGATTTTCCGCGAGATGAATCGCGGCGACAATACCGACAACGTCGCGGTCAAAAGTTTTGTCTCCGACATTCAAAACCAACTGGAAACGGTACAGGAGACGCTGGAAAATCTGCGCCTCCGCACCACCGAACTGGAAGCCGCGACTTCGGCACAGCTCAACGACGAGAATCAGTCGGCGGACATGCAGTCGCAATTGTATCCGATCAAGGAAAAATATGACGCCGAGCTGGAAGGAATGCGGCAGTTGTACGATGATATCGCCGGGCGACTGGAATCCTTCCGGGAAGTGGCCAAGGAGCACCGACAGACGTCGCTGGGAATGACCGACAATGATGCCGCGCCGGGATTCGGGGCACATCCGTCATTTAGGCATTTCCTGTCGCAGTTGTCGTCGAAATGGGACGGAATCCCGCTCGATGAAAAAGAGGCCCTGACCTACGCCGTTCGGTACTACGTGGCGGCATACAAGGAGGGACGCGATATCGGCCACGGGAATCAGCAGATTCAGGCATCGTATCTGATCGCCGAATTGTCCCGTCGTATCGGCGATTACGAGCAGGCCAAGGAATATTTCAACAATACTATCAGGACCGGTCAGGAGTTCATTTACAAACATCGCCGGGATCAGAGTCGCACCGCATTGGCGCGAAAAATACTCGAACTGGCGATTGAACAGGGCCGGTTGAACCTGACGGAAGCCACGACGGTATAGGAGAGATGGCGTTGAGCACCACGACCGGAAAAAACCGAATACCTTTGGATCCCTGGGAGAAGATACAACTCGTCTCCATGGACGAGAAGGATAAGGGGGTTTATCTGTCTCGTGTTGAGGATTTCAACCGCGAAGGCATTATCATTTCACGTCCGACTTTCGTGGGAGGAAAGAAGCTTCTGGCCGCCAATTCGCAGGTCTACGTGCAATATCGGCGACCTGACGCCATGTATCAATTCTCCGCGTATATGAAACCGTCCGGCCAGTACGGCGACCTGACGATGCAGTTGTACAAACTGGGTCATGTCGAGCGAGTGCAACGGCGTCAGTACGTTCGCATCAATTATCGGGGCAAACTGAAATACGCCCTGCTTAAGGTTATCCCGGACAGCACCGATCAACTCTCCTGGCGCTCGTCGGAGACCCTGAATCTGTCCGCCGGCGGCCTGCTGATTGCGGTCGACGACGATGTCGAGGAAGACGACCTGATGCTGGTTCGTCTCGATCACGCGAGTCAGGTGGGATTGCCCGGACTGGTGGCGGTGGTGTGTCGACGGTTGATCAAGCATGAAGAAAGAAAATTCGCGGGCACGGAATTCATTACGAAGGAATCGCTGAACGATTTTTTCTCTGCCGACGATCTAAAAAAACTACCGGCGCAAATCGGCCAGTTTAACGACCACATGCAGAACAAACTGGTACGCTTCGTATTCGATGAACAGATCAGAGAACGTCAAAAAGGATTATTGTAATGGCGCAGGAAATTGTCGTGGTAAAGGGGGCCGAAATCGATTTCTCCGGACTGGTGGGACGGGAAATCATGTTACGAACCGATCAGTTTCCCGGAAAAAATCTCAGCACCAGAGTCATGGCGATTCGTGACAACTGCCTGGTCATCGACCGTTCCGGTTCGGGTGGTCTGGTTGACCAGCTGATTCACAATCAGCCGCTGGAAGTCAGTTTTCAATTAAAGGGACAGCCGGTCAGATTCTTATCGGTGCTCGATTGCCCCCGGGAGGGACGTCTGCAAATTCCGATCGGCGAGGAAATTTATCCCCAGGGGCGACGAAAGTTCGGGCGCGTGGAACTCGTCAGCGACGTACAATTGACGTTGTTTGACGAGCAGAGTATTGGTGCGGTAAGATTGAACCGCCTGAAATGGCTCGAAACCAAAACGATCAACGTATCCGGCGGCGGCATGCTGGTGACGCTTCCCCTGCAGATCGTGAGCGATCATTACCTGCTTTTGCATCTGCGGTTGGAGGACGTCGAGTTGCCGAAGTTATTGGTGGGACGTACCAGACATGTTATCGTCACTGAAAAATACAAAAGCCAGGTGGGAGTGGAATTTATCGTCCGCGAGGATCGTATCGCAAAAGTTCCCAGGGCCATTATCCGGCACCTGCCGGTCAAACTGTTTGATTTCAACTCAGAGACCCGCGACGTGCTGGACGAATATTTATTGCAAGTCAACAAGTAATGGTGTGATAAAGGAGAATATCATGGATGATGCACGCAACAAAGTGATTTCGGAAATCGATGCCGGCGAAAACGTGGTGTCGGTCAAACCGCCGTTTCAATTGATGCATGACCAGCAAAGACGGTATATCCGACTGGAGATTTCCGAACCGATCGCGTATGCGGTCGTGAAAAACAATTCCGGCGGTTTCTGGCCGCAGGGCGACGGACCGGCCTATGACGGTCGCATTCTCAACCTTTCGGCGGGCGGCGTGTTGCTGACCTCGGCCGATCCCGTCGAAGAGGGAAGCCTGCTGGTGATTCGGATGAAACTGCAGGACGTCGAAATTCTCGATAACGTGATCGGGCTGGTGAAACGGTCCGACGGCGGCGACGGAGATTGGCTGATCGGCGTGGAATTTCTGTCGAGCGATCAGCTTCAGGACCGTCTCAGCTCTGCGGAGCTCGACATGATCGTGGCCGATATCGCGCCGTTCGATATTCGGCTTCGGGAAGTCCTGGCCAAATACGTGTACCACAAACGAGTGGCCGACGTGAATCGCGAGAAAAACGATGATTAAACATATGTCCCTGATTGTGCTGGCCGCGATAATGTTCGCGCCGACGGTGTCGGCCGATGACGGTGTCATGGTGTCCGTCACCGCCCCGCCCTGTTACTGGGCGGACTCGCACCTTGAAAAAATACTCGGGGTCGACCTGTCGACCATTACCAACGTTCCCGTTATCTGGCTGGACAGCACCGACAGCCTGCGCCCGACCATCGATCCCCAGGCGACGTTTTCCGATTTGGCCGCGTACGGCCGTCGTTGCGGCGGACGGTACCTGGTCGAGGTGATCATCGACCGCATCGATCTGGAAAAACGCAAAAAAACCGTCATTCCGCTGTTGGTCTTTCGCTATCGCGTGTTTGCGGTTATCACCGGAACCCTGCGCGTTATCGACGTCGAAAAAGAGCGTCTGATCGACATTCAGGCACTGCAGTTCGAGATACAGGCGGCGGAAAAACTGCAGGCAATCGACGATGACGAGAATCATCCCACGCTGTTGCTTCCGGCCGATGCTCGGATGCGGTTGTTGCAACGACTCGACGAACGTGCCGCGGGAGAGATTTGTTTGGAAATCAGGAGATTGACACGAGGAGTATACGTTGGCGGTTGATATCGATCATAATGATGAACAGATCACCCGGTTCTGGACCAAGGTCAATCTGCTGGCGGACATTGCCGCCGTGTTTCGGTCCGATCCGCCGATCAAAGAGACGTTCATGCGTGTCCTGAAACTCATTCGTGACGTGATCACCTTCGATTCGGCGACCCTGTTTCTTCTGAATAAAAAGACCGGGCAATTGAACAATATCATCAGTATCGGCGAAAGTATCGATCCGGTCGATTTTATCTCCGGCGATCGGGGGTGTGATTTCTCCGTCTGGGTCGGTGAACACAAAAAGCCGGTTTCGCTGATCGATATCCGGGAACCGGGCAAAACCGATTCGGATGGTGTCTGGGCGTTTCTGGTTCTGCCGTTGGTGGTGGAGGCACGCCTGATCGGCTGTATTACCTTCGCCATGAGGGGTGCGGGGCCGTTTCGCGAAAAAGATATCAAATTGCTCGGCGTCGTCGGCGACCAGATGGCGCTGTCGATCGAACGGCTGTTCTATCAACTGCGTCTGGAGAAGAAAAACGAGGCTTTGCTGAAAGCCCAGGGCGATCTGAAACGGGCCCAGGACAATCTGATCAACGACGAACGTCTGGCGGCGGTGCGTGAGTTGGCCGTCTCCATTAATCATGAGATCAACAATCCGTTGTCGGTCATTATCGGCAATATCCAGTATTTGATGCATGTCAACAAGTCACTGACACCGGACACGGTCTCCCGCCTGAAAAAAATCGAATCGGAATCACTTCGAATCGCGGAAATCAATCACCGCCTGCTGGAGATTGACGAACTGGTTTCGGAAACGTACATAAACGGGGAGGATAAGATCAAGATGCTTAACCTCCACAAATCGGCAGTCAAAGGACAGAAACATGGTTGATATACTGAGTATGCCCGCCATTGACGATCGCATGACCGTCCTGCGCAGTCATTTTGACGAACTGCCCATGGGATTTTTCGTGACGAATTACGACGGGTACATTGAATACATGAACCAGGAAGCCGCCAGACTGGTCGGCTTCGATGCCATTGACGAGGCGCTCGGTCAGTCGCTACAACATATCGAAACCACCATCAACTGCGGGCTGATGGAGGCGTTCGACCGGATTCGTTCCGGCAATACTTTCCGCCGCGAGGAATTGCACTGCACCAACCGGCAGGGGCATTTCGCCATCCTGAACGTGTACTGTTGCCCCCATCGCAAGGAAAACGGTGAAATCGGCGGCGTTTTCGGTATTATTCAGGATGTGACCGAGTCGGCGAAAAAGAAAGACGCGCTGGAAGAGGCCATCTACGAACTTTCGATCATCTCACAGGTCTCGGAAGTGCTGTCGTCGACCGCCGATCTCGACGATATCGTCAAGATCATCCTGACCGGCGCAACGGCCAACGAGGGACTGGGATTCAATCGCGCCTTTTTGTTCCTGGTGGATGAGCGGGAAACCTGTCTTGAGGGCAAAATCGCCATCGGCCCCGCCAGTCCCGAGGAAGCGGGCCGTATCTGGAGTCGTCTGGCCGGTCGGCAGGCCACTCTGATTGAAATTTTAAACGACTATCGCGAACGAG
Source organism: uncultured Ignavibacteriaceae bacterium (assembly GCA_964628115.1). Taxonomy (GTDB): domain Bacteria; phylum Zixibacteria; class MSB-5A5; order GN15; family PGXB01; genus JAFGAL01. The sequence continues at coordinate 6,153 of CAZVNK010000089.1, forward strand.
AAAATGAAAATAACTATTCGCTTTCCTCGTTGATTGCGGAGTGGCGCATTCCACTCGACGGCAACACCATCTTCGGCGAAGCGATCAGCACCGGTCGCGGAATTCTGGTGACGGCGCAGGATCAATGCTCGCCGGAAACCGCCGAGATTTTGCGGCGGCTGAACACCGACAGTCTGGCGGTGGCGCCGATTATCAGCAAAGGCAATAAATTCGGACTGATTGCCGCCGACAATTGCATCACCCGCAAACGCATCACGTCATCGGTGGTCGATCTTTTACAGACGTTTGCGCATCAGACCGCGGTGGCGATCGAACGGTTTCGTTTGTATGAAGCGCAGGTGGAACGCACCCGGGAATTGGAAAACATTAACCGTTGTTTGGAGGAATCCCGGGAGCAGATGATCCGGGTGGAGAAAATGTCGGTTATCGGCGAGTTGACCTCGGCCATCGCTCATGAACTGCGCAATCCTCTGACGGTTATCGGCGGGTTTGTCAACCTACTGCTGTCGAACGGCCAACCCGATGACAATTCCGAATACCTGAACATCGTGCTGTCGGAAACGCATCGCGCCGAAACCGTTTTGCATCAGGTTCTGGACTTCTCCAAAGCCAGCCGGGCCAAGACGAGAGAGCTGTCATTCAACGAACTGGCGGTCAAAACGCACGAATTGCTGATGTCCCGTCTACGCCGCGATCAGAGCGCTCCGCAGTTGGAGTTGACCGACGACGCGCCGCTGGTCTGGGGCAATTCGGAACAGCTTCGCCATGCCCTGTTCCAGTTCATGTATCTCACCGTCGAGGAACTCAGCGGAGAATGCCGGATCAGGATGAACACCATGCGCGAGGGACGGCAGGTTCGTCTGGTAATCGGCTTCGAGGGGCGGGATGAGGCCCGCGCCAAAGTGGTCAAGGGGCTTAAACAGATATTCGGAAATCCGACCGGAACGCAGAAACTGTCGGTTCTGGTCGCGGGGGAAACCATACGATATCACGGAGGAAATTACGGCGTTGAAGGCTCGCAGGACAATCTCCCCAGGCTGTACCTGGAGTTGCCGCACTATAACGGGGGTAACAATGAGTAAACTCTTGGTTGTTGACGATGAAATGCACGTGAGAAAGCTGTACCAGGAGATGCTTTCGCGCGAGGGCCATGAGGTCACCGCGGTGGCGACCGGAGACGAGGCGTTCGTCGCTCTCGACGAACACTCCTACGACCTGGTGGTGCTTGATATCGAACTGGAAAACGACAGTGGGCTGAACATTCTCAAAAGGCTGAAAGCCGCGTATCCCGACCTGCCGGTGATTTTGAATTCGGCGTATACCGTGTACAAGGCCGATTTCCATTCCTGGGTGGCGGATGCGTACGTGCTGAAATCCTCGGATTTCAAACCGCTGAAGGATAAAATAAACGAGTTGATGCATGCCTGAGGAAAAACGACAGGAATCACAACCGTCGCCCGATCAGGACTGGCTGGATCAGACGCAGGATTTGGCCGATCAGGTCAAACTGCTGGCGTTGAATCTGGCGATCAATCTGGCCCGGTGCAAGGATGAGATCAAGGAACTCACGACACTGGAGCCGGATTTCACGAAACTGATCAACGGATCGGTCAATATTATCCGCGATATCAACAATATCTTGCGGGCTTTGCAAAACGATGAGGCGTTGATCGCGCCGTTGCCGAAACCGCCGGAAAAGCTTGACCGGATCGAGGTGACGCTCAACGAGATTCTGGAACTCAGCGGCAGAGTCCACGACGCTATCGTTGAAATAAAGAAAAGACGCGGCAAGGTCGATAATTATCAATGACAGCCGTGTTGCACAAAGAAACATTGGAATTGTAACGGGAAGCGAATGACAAACATGAGCATTCAAAAAATCGAGGAGCTGGCGCGACGACGCGGCAAGGCGTTCCGGGTGTTGATCGTGGATGACGAACCCCGGATTCGCGACATCTTCAAGGAATTCTGCGAGTTGACCGATTCGGTCGAGGTCGATACCGCGGACAACGGCCGCGATGCGGTCGACAAGATCAAGAACGGAAACAAGTACGACCTGGTAACCATGGATCTGATCATGCCGGAAATGGCCGGAGTGGAGGCGGTGACCAAAATCAAAGAGGTCGAGCCGCATCTTCCGGTGATCGTGATCACCGGCAACGCCACCGATCGGCTGGTACAGGAAGCAGGGGTGCAGGGGGCTTCATCACTGATGTACAAACCGGTCATGCTCGAGAATTTTCTCGATGAACTGATGGCAACCTTCGAAAAAAGCATCTGAGAGAACACCCAGCGAACCCATGAAGAACTCCGTCAGTGTTCTGGTCGTCGACGATGAGGCGGGAGTCCGTTCCGTTCTGGAGCAAATCCTGCAATTAAAGGGGTATACCGTCCACGGCGTCGCCTCAGGCCGGGAGGCGCTGGAGTATCTCAAGGCGCGTCCGGTGGATCTGGTCCTGTCGGATGTTGTCATGCCGGAAATCTCCGGTCTCGAGCTTCTGCAGGTTATCAAAAAACAGTATCCGCATATCGGCGTGGTGATCATTACCGGGCACGGCGACGTGTACACGGTCAAACAGGCGCTGAGTCTGGGCGCCGACGAGTATCTCACCAAACCGTTCCGGGGCGACGAAGTCGCGCTGATCATCGAACGGATGCACTGGCGTTTCGTGGCCTGGAAAAACGCCAACCTTCCCGCCCCACCCACCAAATAAAAAGTCCGGTCATTTCCAATTAAAAAGTAGGGGCATTTTTATTCTCCAAAACGGCCGTTTTTCGACCGTTACAACAGTCTGCTTCGGGGAGGATAATACGGAGTCATATCCTGTCTTTATAGTCCCAAAATTTACTTGAATATTTACCGAGAAAAGCTATATTGACAATTCACAGCCGAATCGAATACCGGAGAGGTGGCCGAGTGGCTGAAGGCAGCTGCCTGCTAAGCAGTTGAACGTTTACGCGTTCCCTGGGTTCGAATCCCAGCCTCTCCGCTTTTAGAACGCGTTGGAGCGTCAGCGACTTACGCGTTCTTAAACCCTGAGCAAAGCGAAGGGTCACACGAATCAGCAGATATTTAATTTCTGAGTGAAACGACTTACGCGTTCTTAAACCCTGAGCAAAGCGAAGGGTCACACGAATCAGCAGA
>CAZVNK010000090.1:0-5559 GCA_964628115.1 uncultured Ignavibacteriaceae bacterium
CAGGAAAACTCTTTCGGCAAATAGCCGCTTTCATCGGCCAACACCCGATTGAAATCGACATACGCCACCTCATGATTATCGCAATATGCGCGCATCCAATCGTTGAAGGCCCGGATCGAATCCGGCAGGATGTATTCCTCATGTTCAAAAACCGTCGCGCTGTCGGCGCGCGGCGGAATCATGGTCGCCAAAATCGGTTCGATTCCATAACATGTTGTCAGATCGACCATCGTCATTAAATAATCCTTGAGATCATCGGACGGCGTATGCGGACGAAGATTATACGAACTGGTTTCGATCAGCACCGCACCCGGTTTCAAATCGAGGACATCCGGCTTGAACCGCAATAGAAAGCCCGCCGCCCGTTGAAAAGGCACCCCACGATTGACGGCCTCATAATCGAGAAAGGCATTCTCAACATCCCAGTTTTTAATCACCTGCGTGCCCAAAAACACGACTCTGTCGGCAACTACCGTATCCGACCGCAGGGCGGCGTTTTGGTCGGCGTACATATCACGCCCTGAAAATTCATCGATCACCGCCAGATATTTATCTCGAAATTCATTGATATGACTACGATATTCATACGCCTTTATTGCAACATACACGATAGCGACATTAAGCAACAAAGAGACAATCAGAATTACTTTCCAAATCGGTCTCATTCCAAGCCTCCTTCGGAATTTTCACCTTTCAATCATACGATAATCACGGCTTTCCGGGCACTATAAAAATACATTATAAGATTTTATCGTTAGCAGGTTTAAAACCATCGCATTGTTTGCAGTTGCCGACGGTTACGCGATATCGTATCTTGCCGTCAATATGAAAAGAATCGAATCTACCGATACCGATTATTCGATGCATCGGTGTGACACGTCTGTCACCGGGAAAGCAGTATCATAAATGAACGCACCCTTTCCCTACCTCGGTGAAATCATTTCAGTCGGTTCGGCGCTGACCTGGGCGATAGCCGTCATCCTGTTTCGCAAAAGCGGCGAAACGGTGCACCCGATTGCACTTAATGTTTTCAAGAACGTTCTTGCCATCACCCTGCTTTTCCCGACCATCTGGCTATCCGGCGGAGTGGCGTTCGGCGACGTTCCCGGTCGTGACTATTTCATGATTCTCATTTCTGGAGCATTGGGAATCGGTGTATCCGACACCCTTTTCTTCATGAGTTTAAACCGTATCGGCGCGGGGATGTCGGCGATTATCAATTGTCTCTACAGCCCGTTCATAATCGCGCTCTCCATAGTCTGGCTGGATGAATCGCTGACTGCGTTTCAACTGATCGGCGTCGCCATGATCGTATCGGCGGTATTGACCGCCGCGAGCAGGAAAGGAGCGGGGCATCTGTCACGTTCCGATTTGATCTGGGGAATCGCTTTTGGGATTCTGGCGCTGGCCGCGATGGCGGTCGGGATTGTCATGATCAAGCCCATTCTGGATCGAACCCCATTATTGTTGGTAACCCAGCTTCGTCTCTGGGGCGGTATGGCGGCATTGGTGATATATTTGATACTGCACCCCAAACGCCGCGCGATACTCGGCTCGATCAATTCCATCGGGAGCTGGAAATACACTATCATCGGATCGTTCATCGGGACCTATGTCACGCTGATCTTCTGGATGACCGGCATGAAATATGCGCAGGTTTCCGTCGCCGCCTCACTCAGTCAGCTCAGCAACGTGTTCATCTTTTCTCTGGCCGTTTTATTTTTACATGAGCCGCTGAATTTCCGGAGAATTCTCGGCACTGTTCTCGGTGTGGGCGGCGCGCTGATCGTAATACTTGCATAAGTCACGATTACAATCATATCCCGAGCGGGGTTGACACGGTATGAATATGACATACATTGGGATAATTAATTGGTATTCACCCAATAGGCACGGAGGTCACGTTTTGGTTCGCATTACCACCATTGTATTCTGCATGGCGATATTTTCAATCGGACTCGCCACAACCGGATCGGCCGAAGAAATACGTTACGCTCGTTACCCGGCATTATCTCCCGATGGCGCTACCATCGCGTTTTCTTACCTCGGAGATATCTGGACAGTCCCGGCAACCGGCGGCAAGGCAGTCCGTCTGACCGTCCACCCAGCCGAAGATATCCGTCCGCAGTTTTCGCCCGACGGTTCGCGTATTTTATTCTCATCGAGACGGTACGATAATTACGACGTATTCATCATGCCCATCAGTGGTGGCGAACCGACTCAGCTGACCGTCAATTCCGCTACTGATTACGGTACGTCCTGGTTTGCCGGCGGCGACAGTGTGTTGTTCACCTCGCGTCGTGACGGCTGGCGGGATATTTTCAAAGTAGCCGCTGACGGCGGCATGCCGATCAAGCTGACCGGTTATCCCCATGAACAGGAATACAACGGCCGCATGACTTCCGACGGCAGGTATTTGCTATATAATATCGGATCGGGGATGTCGCGCTGGTGGCGGCGAGATTTGCGGGGCGCACGCAACGCCGACGTCTTTTTACTGGATCGCAACGCGGAAACGTTCACTTCGCGGCGTCTCACCGAATTCGCGGGACACGACGTCTGGCCGGTGTTGAACGAAACCAAAAACGAATTGTATTTCATCTCCTGTCGCGGTGACTGGGCGCAAGTGTGGAAAAAACCTCTCGATGGCGGAGACGCGGTGGTCATGACCGCCTTTACCGACGACGGCGCGCAATGGCTCAATTCCAATCCACAGGGAACACTGCTGGTATTCGAACAAAATTTCGCTATCTGGACACTCGATCCCGAAACGGATATTTTAACCCGCGTGCCGATCGAAATCGACTCCGACGATATCGCCAATCCCGTCGAGCATCGGGTGTTCAACGACAAAGTCGAATATTTCGCCCTCTCCCCCGATGAAAAGAAAATCGCCGCCGTGGTGCATGGCGAACTGTATATTCTTCCCGCCGAGGAACCGAAGGAAGGACGACGTATTACGTACACTTCGGCGCGTGAGATGTATCCCGCATGGGGAACCGATTCCAAAACCGTCTATTACGGATCGGATCGTAACGGCAACTACGATATCTATGCGGTCGATGTAATCACCGGCGAGGAAACCCGCCTGACCGACAACGTTGCAAACGATGTCAAACCGATTCCATCGCCTGACGGGAAATATCTGGTATTCCTGCGCGGCCTGGATCAACTGATTCGCTACGACGTGGAGAAAAACAGCGAAACCGTCTGGATTGCCGGCATGTTCTCCGATTTGGGCGTCGAGCCGACCATCGAATACGATTGGTCGGGAGATTCTCGCTGGCTGACATTCACCATGTCCGGGCCGACGTACGAATCGGATATTTACATCGTGGGGCTTGAGGGCAAACCGCACAACGTATCGAAATTCCACGGCTGGAACTACCGCCCGCGTTTTTCCGATGACGGCAAAGTGCTCTATTACAGTGTCGGAACTCGCGAATGGCAAAAGACCTATCAAATCGACCTGGTTCCCAAGCCGGTGGAATTCTTCGAATCCACTCTGGACAGCCTGTTCATGGAAAAAGAAGAGAAAAACGAGGATGACAAGAAAGACGACGAGAAAAAAGATGAGATCAAAACGGTTGAAATCGACTTTGATCGTATCGAAACCCGGCGAATGCCGGCGTTCGAACTCGACGCCCCCAACACTTACCCCGTCCTGACACCGGACGGAAAGCAGTATCTGTTTGTCGCCCCCATTCTCGGCAAACCGGAGATCTGGTCGGTAAAAACGGAAAAAGGTCCCGATCTGAAACAAATCACTCATTCCGGCAAGGATAAAAAATACCTGACCGTAACGTCCGACGGTAAGGACGTACTCTTTCTTGAAGGAGGCAAAATTCATCGGTGCGGAATCGAAAACGGCAAGGTCACCGATCTTGCGTTCAAAGCGCCGTTGGAAATCGACCTTCAGGCCAACAATCTCCAAAAATTCAATGAAGCGTGGCAGACATTAAACTCGTATTTTTACGATCCGTCCTTTCACGGAACCGATTGGATTCGGGTAAGAGACAAGTATCAACCACTCATTGATAATGCCAAAACCGATGCCGATTTTGCGAATGTTCTTCTTGAAATGATGGGCGAACTTCGGGCCTCACATTTGAATGTTTATGGGAATTACCCACAACCCAATGCCGGTATAACCACCGGCAAACTGGGTATCGAACTTGATTATCGCGAACTGGATCGCAACGGCGTCTATAAAATCGCCAATGTCTATTCCGACTCCCCCGCCGAACGGGCCGGAATCAAAGCCGGGCAGTACATAAAAACGATTAACGGCATTGAGTTGTCCCGAACCGTCAATATCAGCAGATTGCTGGCCGGAACGATCGATCACCGATTATCCGTAGGCATTGCCGACCGGTGGGATAGTGCACCGAACGAGGTGTTTGTCAAACCGACCTCATGGGGCAATGAACTTGATTTATGGTACAAAGACTGGTTGCGGGAAAGACGTCGGATCGTCGACTCGCATTCGGATGGCCGACTGGCATATATTCACGTTCCGGCCATGTCTCAAGACAAACTGAAAGTCTTTATGGAGGAATTGGTCGCAGTGGCCGAGAACAAAGAAGGCTTGATTCTCGACGTGCGCGACAACGGCGGCGGCAATATCGCCGTACACATTCTCGGCATGCTGGAACGCACTCCGTTCATCCTTCGCAATTTCCGGGGCTTCCCGGCCACGTCGGAGAATAAAATGCGTTCCAAGGCGGTGGAAAAACCGATGATACTGCTGGCCAATCAATACGCCGCATCGAATTCCGAAATACTCGCCGAAGGCTTCCGCCAACTCGGCCTGGGGAAAATCGTCGGGACACCGACCTCCGGGGGCGTGATCGGAACCTCCAGCTACACGCTAATCGACGGCATGCGTATTCGTCGACCGTCATGGGGAGCGTATACCCTTGATATGGAAGATACCGACCTGTATCCGCGCCGACCGGATATTTATGTCGATAACACGCTGGATGATTTTATCAACGGCCGTGATCCGCAACTGGTCCGAGCTATTGAGGAATTAATTCAGGAATTGAAATAGCACCGGTTTTCCGGTATTTTGAAACGGGGCGCAATTCGCGGCCCGTTTTTTTATTGGATAACCATGCAACCGAAATATCCCTGTGTCCTTGACAAGCGATATTGTCCTCTTCTATATTGGAGAGAGACTATCACCTGACAGATGAAATGAATCAGACACTCATATCACTGACATGCACGCTTGCGATTCTGCTCGTGGCCGGTTGTTCGCAGACCGCCGCAACCGATGCGGACGCGATGATTCCCACCGTCGATGATCCGCTGGTTCTGGAATATCGCTTTAATATCGAAGACGAAGTATCCAATACCAATCCAACCGCCGTATATCCGATAGATATTTACGGCGACGGACGTCAGGGAGCCGTCATTGTCGGCAACATGTGGCGCCCCCCGGTAGTCCAGAGTTTGATTATATTCTATGCCGATATTCACCGCCAGCAGGCTTTGCACCAGATCAATATCAATACGGCGGCGTTGTCTCCACCCTGTATTTCTGACATCAATCAT
>CAZVNK010000090.1:5569-9231 GCA_964628115.1 uncultured Ignavibacteriaceae bacterium
GACGGCGTTCAGGAAGTCCTGACCACGTATAATATGAACGACAGCCTCTGGCTGGAAATATTCCGGCTTGACAGCGGCAGTATTTATCGTTGTTTTGTCGCCACCGGCATCGACCGCGATGGAAGCGGCAGGTGGGACGGTCACGGCGGCGTTTGCGTGGTCGATGATCTCGACGGCGACGGAGAAGAAGAAATCATTATCAATTGCGACGTGGATTATGATTTGTACCCGAGGGCGCTTCTTTGTATCGACTGGAAAAACGACCGTATCCTCTGGAACTACCCCCTGGCCAATATCGCCCTGCAACAGACCTTCAGACTGTTACGTTATGCCGATGATCCCGACTCTCTTTTGATTTTCGGAACCGCTTCGAAAGGAAACAGGGTAGTGACAAACGATATGGACGATCAGCATTCATACCTGATCGCGCTTGATATGCAGGGTCGGGAACAATGGAAATATACTATCGGCGGATCGTTTACCGGCGCAATTCCTCTAATCATAGACTATGATGACGACGGTCACAACGAAATCGCCTGTTTTCAGCATGGCGGGGAATCGATGCTCTATTCGGGAGAAATCGACACGCTTCGGGCGGTTCTCAGGGTCTTCGACCGGCATGGAAACGTTCTGGATTCAGTCTGCTATGATGGAAGGGTACGGGCCAACGATGCCGAATTATACGACATGGATTCCGACGGCATCCCTGAAATGACATTCGAACTTTCCGATAATTCATTGCGCGTGTACGATCAACATCTCCGGAATGAACGTATTATTCGTTGCGCCTCCCGTTTCGGGATATGGGACTGCCGCGATTTTCTCGGAACAGGAGAAAATCAGTACCTGTTTGATTTGCACAATACCGGGCTTCTGCTTACCGACATGAATCTTAACCCACTTGCTCAGTACAATGCAAAAAAGGGATTCGAGCGAGCCGCCTACATGGTATTGAAACGGGACCAGGAACCGGAAATCGTCATATTCATTACTCTGAGTAACCTTTTGACCAATTATCTGCTTACTCTTGAACCAACCCCCTGGTATACGGTGTTTTCTCGTCGTCCGATTCTGGCCTTTCTCGCCGCCTTTATTCCGCTGACGGTCATCATCGGCATTATCTATCTTATACTGGCAACATTCCGCAAGAAAAACAAAATCATCAGCCGGCAACGCGACCGCCTCGATGATGCCCTGACCAAACTGCGTGAAACTCAAGAGCAACTGGTAACCGCCGAAAAATACAGACTGTCCAAGGACATCGCCGGAGGCGTCGCTCATGAAATTCATAATGCCCTCTTCCCCGCCCGATCATCGCTGGCAAAACTGCGTGGGCGTCTCGATCTGACCGATCCCGATGATGTCACCCGCAACCGAACCTTATTGGGATTAAGTGATAAGGCGGTAGCGAGGGCACTCAAAATGGTGGAACTGGTACGGGTGTATACCCGGCTCGACCTGGAAAAGAATACCGAATCGGTATCCATTAAAGAGATAATCGAGGAAATCCTCGAAACTAACAGTCTGCAAATATCAGAACAAAACACAGATATTCATCTTGATATCGCCCCGGATATAGCCGTCGCCTGTTTTCATCCCCATGCCTTCAGTCTAATCAACAATCTGGTGGTAAACGCCCTTCAGGCCATGACCGACTCTCCTCGCAAACAACTGACTGTCGTCGCGCATGAAACCGACAACAAGGTTGAAATCATCGTATCCGACACCGGAGCGGGTGTCGCCGATGATCATCTGAACCGGATTTTCGATGCCTTTTTCAGTACCCGGCTCAGTTCCGGCACCGGTTTGGGGTTGACCATCGTTAAAAGAATCGTGGAGTTGTATGACGGTGAGATCTCGGTAAAATCATCCTTGGAAAAAGGGACAACCTTTCATATATTATTACCGGTCACATAGTTTCAAAGAAATATCAATCTGATCGGGTAATGGCGATACTGGGTAAAATCCTTCTTGTCGATGATGATCCTCTGGTTCTGGAGGCTTTGCATCAGACCTTTCTGGATGATTATCAAGTTCATCTGGCCTCTTCCGGTGTCATGGCAATCGAACTGATTCACCAACATCCCAATGTCGAATGCGTGGTTCTCGATATCCGCATGACAGGCATGGACGGTCTTCAAACCGCCGCGCGGATTCGCGAAATAAACGTCGATTTGCCCATTATTTTTCATACCGGGTACCCGGGAGATTATTCCGAAACCGATATCGATTCAGCCCATCAGCCGTTCGATCAAATCGTAAAAAACGAAGATCCCGCACGTTTACTGCGCATGGTAAAAAACGGAGTCAATTACTACCGGCTTAAACGCGGCACCGACAATATCGTCGCTATCGCCAGGGATGAATTCAAAATGATCGGAAAATCGGCGGCCATGATGGAGGTTTACCAACAGATTGAACAGGTTGCCCCGACCGACAACAAAGTTCTGATACTGGGACCGACCGGAACCGGCAAGGAATTGGTCGCCCGGGCCATTCACCGCCGAAGTAACAGAAGTCATCGGCGATTGGTCCCATTCAATTGCAATCATAAATCCCCGGATCTGGTTGAATCCGAACTGTTTGGACATAAGCGAGGGGCGTTTACCACGGCCTATGACGATCGCACCGGGCTGTTTGAATATGCCGATGGCGGGACTGTTTTTCTCGACGAAATCGGCGACCTGGATATCACCACCCAGGCCAAAATACTGCGTGTTATCGAATACGGCGAAATGTATCGCATCGGTGAGCCGGAAATCGTCAAGGTCGACGTCCGTCTTATTTGCGCAACTCATCGTAACATCGCCGGCATGGTGGAAGAAGGCAAATTCCGGGAAGATTTGTATTATCGAATTCGCGGTTTTCGTATCATTCTTCCCCCACTCAACGAACGCCGAACCGATATTCCCGATCTGGTCACGAATTTTCTGGACAATTACTCCATCGAACGCGGATGCGGGATCAAGGTCTTCGAACCTGCCGCGATGGACCTACTCATGGCCTTTGACTGGCCGGGAAATGTCCGTCAGCTTCAGGATGCCGTTCAGGGTATCGCCGATATGACTCCGTCATCGTTTATTTCCAGAGACGAGGTTTCCCGATATCTGGAATATTATGCCGGTCGGCAAACCGCCGAAATGACTTTGCAGGAACGGACCAAAGAATTTAAACGACTGGTGATTCGGCAATCTCTTGCCAAAAACGACGGTACCATCAGCGCCGCCGCCAAAGAATTGGGTATGGATTCATCAAATCTGAGCAAACTCATTAAGGATTTGGGGATTAACGAAGGTATTTAATACCGCCGCGAAACACCTCAACATGGTATATCTTACCCGGAAGCCGACAATAAGACAAGTTGACCATCCCTTAAGTCTCTCACTACCAACAATATATTTTTTTCTGCAAATAATGGTCCCGGCACACTATTTGTTTATATAATAGAGTGAGAAGCTCGAGAGTGGATGCATACGAGACAATAGTATAAGTTGATATAACGGCTAAGTAATCCTTGGCTCTATTGCCCTCGTAGGCAAAATTGGCCGCTTTGTGCGGTCGACTGAGGGGGGCCTCAATCCGGCTCTCGGCTTGATTGAGAGAACAACCGGGTGGGCCTGGTCTTTGCGGCGATTCCCTTCTTCGGCGCCGAGATCGTCCCA
>CAZVNK010000091.1:0-9113 GCA_964628115.1 uncultured Ignavibacteriaceae bacterium
AGACCACCTTTCTCGACTACGGCGACGTCGAATTGGGATTTGCCTACACCCGAGCAATCGTGGTGCACAATGATGGCGATGCGCCGCTGGTCGTCACGGTCACGAATATGTCAGGAGGCGATCCCGATATCCCGCACTGGTCGGAATTAAACGAAACGGTCGATTATGTAATCGCGGTCGGCGGTCCGCCGTTGACACTCACGCAGGTGTACGAGCCTCAGGCCTTGGGAGCTCACACCATTAATTTCCAGGTGGACGGCAATGATCCCGTGACCCCATCGGTTGCGGTAATGCTGACCGGAAGGGGAGTCGCACCGACACCGATCAATTCGGTTTTGGTTCTTGACCGAAGCGGGAGCATGAGTGAAACAGCGGGTGAACGACGAAAAATCGACGCCATGCGCGACGCCGCCGATTTATACACGCATCTGTTGCGCCCCGATATCGGTGGTTCGGGAACCGGCGATCAGATCGGCTTTGTCAAATACAATGCGTCAAATCAAATTTACCTATCACTCGATTACGTTGATGATCCTGCCGTCCCCGGTTCACACATGGCATCTGCCGAGGATTTGCTCTCCGACGCGTCGCTGGCCAACTCCAGCCGTCTCGCTCCGTCCGGACGCACCGGAATCGGTGGCGCCATGCAAACCGGAGCGGGGATGTTCACCGTGCCCGAACCGGATAAGCGCCATGTCATGGTGGTGCTGACCGACGGTATCGAAAACGAATCGCCGTGGATCGCAGACGTTACCGGGCCGATACAAGCCGCCGATGCGTCCCTGCAAATGTACAGTGTCGGTGTCGGCAACAATATCGAACCGAACAAACTGCAACTTATCACCAATGTCGGCAACGGGTACCATCAAGTTTCGGACGATCTCAGCGGCACCAGCATTTTCGATCTGGAGACGTTTTATTTCAAAATCTTCGCCAACGCCGCCGGTATGGATCTGGTGGTCGATCCGACCTACGCCGTGCCGATCCGGGATTCACTTCCGATCAACGTGGCCCGGGCCCGAATGACATCATCCGACCGCAAAGCGGTATTCGTGGCATTCGACAGCCCGGCCTTGCGCAAATACTACCGTCTCGACCTGGTGGCTCCCAACGGGGATGTAATAACCGCTTCCAGCGTTATCGGCGGAGTAACTGTTCATGTCGCCCGTCGGTACACCTACACCATTTACAAAGTCATGCTTCCCGATCCCGACATGTCGTCGGAGTATCTCGGAAACTGGATATTGCGGCTGACTCCGTTCGGGCGCTATTCTACGAACGTGATTAAATCGCTTATGGAAGATGACAATGCCCTGAAAGGATTCTTCAGCATCGATCCCAATGCCGGTTTCGTGCCGATCGGTTTTGCCGCGGCGGTGGCATCGAATTATCGCATGCAGGTGGATGTCCTGCCGGAACATTTCCTGCCCGGCGCGTCGATTCTGCTGACCGCCACGCTTTCCGATCGAGGTTGGCCGGCACTCGATGCCAATATCGTTGCCGATGTCATGACTCCCGATGCCGATCTGGTGCAAACCGTCCGATTACTTGACGACGGCACGCATGGCGACGCGGTCGCGGGCGACGGAACCTGGTCGGGACGTTTTGCCCAAACCGGAGAGACGGGAAGTTATCAATTCGTCTTCCGCAGTCGCGGGCATAATAATAATGGAGAACTGGCCGCCCGTGAAGCATCACGATTCGTATCGCTGGGAACGATATCACCGACTCAGACCATTCCATCGGTGAAATATCCCTTCTCGGTCAGTCTCCACGCCGGAGTGGCGATACCGTCCGGAACGTTCGATAACTATTTCGATCCGGGACTCAATGTCATGCTCGACTTCGACTATCATATCTCGCCAATCTGGTCATTGGTACTGTTTGTCGGTTACAACGACTTCGAGAGCGCCGCGTCGACCGGATCGGACATGTATATTTTCAACGTGTCGCTCAACGCGCGCTATCATCGATCGATCGCGAGACGTCTGAAAGCATACGTCGAAGCCGGCCCGGGTATTTATGCCCCCGAATACGGCAGTACCGAATTCGGCTCCAATGCCGGTCTGGGCTTGAATTACTTACTCAACTCACGACTTACTTTGGAAATCGGTGGTGACTATCATACCATACCTGATCCGGACATTCAATTTATTCATGTACATGGCGGAATCATCTATCGTTTCTGATAAACCGATTCAATACGGGTATAGAGAGGGCAACACCCTCTCTATACTCCTTTTTTATAATCTCCATAAGGCAATGAATTATAAGACCATAGCAAATAGTGTCGTCTGGTTTTTCTTTTTGCAAAAAATATAACTTGACAATTCCGACAAACATACTAACTATATAGTTAGTTTAACCAAATAGTTAGTTTTATAATATGATAGACGAGCAAAAGCAAGATTCCGCATTGAAAATCCTGGAATCCGCCCGTGATGAATTCGCCGAATATGGATTGGCCGGGGCGCGGGTGGATCGTATAGCGCAACGCGCCGGGATCAACAAGGCGATGATTTATTATCATTGCAAGTCCAAGGATGATTTATATCAGGCGGTAATCAAACAACATCTGGGGAAAATCGGTGAATATGCGGCGATTCAATATGCCGAATTCACCGACATTGAAACACTCCTGTCAAATATCGCGGCTTTCATGCAAAAGATATTTACCGAATCGCAATCCATCGTACCTATATTTCTGCGCGAGGCGGCATCGGGAGGAGAGCGCATCAAGCGGGAGTTCACCGCGGTCATGACCGAAAAGGGAATCACGAAGGCCCTACGCCGGTTGATTGACGACGGCAAAACTCAGGGGCGTTTTCGTGATGTCGACACGGTGCAGGCAATCGTATCGTTTATCGGTATGAATATGTTCTACAATCTCATGTCATCGATCATAAATTCGGTTTGGGAGATAGAAGATGAAAAAACTTTTCGCATACGCCGGCAGAAGGAAGTGGTTGATTTATTTCTGCACGGTCTCAACCAAAGATAGAAAACGGCATTTCCGTACGACCTTGTTGGCGCTTTTGCTACTATGGACAGGATTTGCCGGGACAACCACGGCGGAGGTAAACCTGGGATTGTCCGATGCGGTCGATCAGGCATTGGCGCATTCCTATCAGATACAATCGGCGCAGTACGATTCCGCTTCCGCCGAGGACAATGTCCGCACCGCAAAGGCTGAGCGCTTTCCGACATTGTCTCTAAACGCTTCAAGTTTCTATATCGACAAGGTGCAAACGGTTGATTTGCTGATTCCCAATATCGACGACATGGAGATCGGCGCCAAAGAGAATTACCAGGCCGACATGAAACTGACCGTCCCGCTGTTTACCGGCGGGAGAATATCCGGCGGCATTGACTTTCAGCAGGCCGCGCTTGCCGCGCAGACTGCCGGGTTGAACGCCAAACGCACCACGACCGCATTTCACTGCCGGGATACCTATCTCAAACTCATGATTGCCGACGGGTTGGCAAAATCCGCCGAGGCGTCATTGCATCGTGTGATTATCATCAGAAACGACGTGCGCAATCTTCACGCTTCCGGCCTGGCCGATTCGGTCGATTTGCTTGACGCGGAACTGGCGTATCAAACGGGATTGTACCAACTGGAATCGCAAAAAACGACACGTGCCAACGCCGCACTGGCACTGGCGCAACTGCTGGGCCGTGAAGGCGAAACCGAATTCATCTTGACCGAGGATATTCCGCCGCCGCGAGAGTCGGCTTATTCTGCAATCACCGCCGATGATATTCAGCGGCATGAGCTGACGGTATACGATAGCCGTATTCGCGCCGCCGAATACGGAGTCCGTTTGAACAGCGCCGAATATTTCCCCACTCTGGCGGCAACGAGTGGAATGACCATTTCACGGCGGGATTGAATCTAAGCTGGTCGTTCAATCTCGGAAATAAGACGGGCAAGAGCACCAGCGCCGCCCGGCAAAAAGTTTATTCGGAGCAGATGGCCCGCCGGGAATTGGAGGAATCGCTTCTTCTTCAGGCGCATGCCGCTCTGGAAAATGTCCGCCATGCCTATCAGGCATTTGTCATATCCGAAAAAGAACTGGCCATCGCACGGGAAAAATATCGCCTCGGTCGCGAACGACAACAAGCCGGTCGGATGACGGTCAATCGTCTGCTCGAACTGGAACAGGAATTGACCACTTCGGAGCAAATGCACCGCGTGTCGATGATAACCTATTATCTCTCGGAGAATACTCTGCTGTATGCTGTCGGCTCTTCGAGACTGTTTGGAGGAATATCACAATGAAACTGATCGGATACAGCGGCCTGCTTATGACGGCAATCCTGATGGCATCGTGCGGAAACAATCAGGAAAACGCTACGGGATCCGGCTTTATCGAAGCGACCGAAATATTAATATCCGCAGAAACCGCAGGCAAGCTCGACCGGCTGTACTGCGACGAGGGAAAACCGGTCGAGGCCGGAGACACGCTGGGTATGATCGACACGGTTACGATCGCCCTTCAAATACAAAAGGCGCTGACGTTACAGTCGGCCTCCGAAACGCAGGTAACCACGGCGACACTGGCGATCCAACAGGCCGATTACAATTACGACCTCGCCAAAAAAGAATATCAGCGGGTCAGCGCACTGATAAAGACGGGTTCGGCCAATCAACAGATGTTCGACCAAACGGAAAACGCGTATAATCTGGCGGGGCTGGCGCGAAAGCAGGCCACAGCCGCGCTTCAGGCGGCCCATGCCGATCTGGCCCGGGTGGAAGCCGATCTGGCCTTGTTGCACGATCAACGTGCAAAATGCTTTCCGACCGCCCCTGTCAATGGAGTGATCGTGGAAACGTATATCGACGCGGGGGAACTGGTTACTCCCGGCAAGGCGTTGGTCAAACTGGCGCAGTTGGACACGGTGTGGGTGAAAGTGTATGTCCCGCCGATGGATTTAACCGAGATAGCGCTGGGGGACCAGGCCCTGGTCGATCCCGAGGACGGTCGCAAGACCCTTCCGCAAGGTTACATCTCGCATATTGCCGATCAGGCCGAGTTCACTCCCAAGAACGTCCAAACCAAAGACGCCCGCGCCGATTTGGTGTATGCGATCAAAATTACCGTTCCCAATCAAAGCGGCGTGCTGAAAATCGGCATGCCGGTAACGGTGTACTTACCATGAGTATTGTCGAGATCAAACATCTCGTCAAAACCTACGGTGATCTGACCGCGGTCAATGATTTCGGTTTCACGGTCGATCCCGGTGAATTGGTCGCATTGATGGGGCCGGACGGAGCCGGAAAAACCTCCACTTTTCGCGCCCTGTGCGGGCTGATCACATTCGACTCCGGCGAAATATCCGTCGCGGGGCACGATATCAATCGCGCATTCGATAAGATCAAACCGCTCTTGGGATATATGCCGCAGAGTTTTTCATTGTATCCCGATCTTTCGGTCGAGGAAAATCTGCGCTTCTATGCCGGGTTGTTCGGATTGGATACCGACGAATTCGAGCGCAGGCGTGACCGTCTATATGAGTTTTCGGGATTGAAACCGTTCGCGTCACGCCGCGCAGAGGCGCTTTCCGGCGGCATGAAACAGAAATTGGCGCTCAGTTGCAACCTGATCCACGACCCGGAAATACTGGTGCTAGACGAACCGACCACCGGGGTCGAACCGCTCTCGCGCCGTCAGCTCTGGGATATCTTAAAAATGCTCAAAGAAAGCGGCTCGGCGATTATTGTCTCGACACCATACATGGACGAGGTGGCGCTGGCGGACCGTGCGGTCTTTCTGTTCAACGGCAGGAAACTGGCGGAGGGAACCCCGCAGGAATTGACTGAACGATTCCGAGGAAATGTCTATCAGGTCGATCTTGCTCCCACCACCGAACGCATGACCATACTCAATAATGCCGACGGCATGACTGCGCGGCGATTCGGCGGTAGTATGCACGTTTACCTTGCCCCCTCGGCGACTCCGAATCAACATGCCGAAACCCTGCAATCGGCCGGAATCGATCCTGACGCATTGAACGCAATCCCGCCGGAACTCGAGGACACGTTCATTCAACTGATGGAGCAATGAGATGACACAGGCCGTGGTCACCACAAACCTGACCAAAACATTCGGTGATTTCACCGCCGTCAACCGAATCAATCTCTCGGTCGAAAAAGGTGAAATCTTCGGTTTTCTGGGAGCCAACGGCGCCGGCAAAACCACCGCCATCCGGATGTTGTGCGGTCTGTTGTTGCCGACCTCGGGTGACGGCAAAGTCAGCGGCTATGATATCTATCGCGACAATGAAAAAATCAAACTCAGTATCGGATACATGTCCCAGAAATTCTCACTGTATCATGACCTGACGGGTCGTGAGAATCTGCGCTTTTACGGTTCGGTTTATCGCATTGCCCGAGCCGATCTGACCGATCGCATCGCGGAAATGACCGACCGGCTTAATCTTTCGGAATTCATCGACCGACGGGCGGGATCACTTCCGGTCGGATGGCGGCAACGCCTGGCCCTGGCCGCCGCGCTATTGCACCGCCCGAGCATTCTCTTTCTGGATGAGCCGACCGGCGGAGTTGACCCGGTATTCCGGCGGCGGTTCTGGGACATACTGTATCGACTGGCCGACGAGGGAACGACCCTGTTCGTCACCACGCATTACATGGACGAAGCGGAGTATTGCGGGCGGATTTCGATCATGCACCGGGGACGGATAATCGAAATCGGATCACCGCAACGGATAATAATCAAACACGACAAAACCGACCTGCAGGACGTGTTCATACACCTGATCGCCGAACGGGAGAAGCATGCGCAAGATTAAATACATCGCTTTCAAAGAATTCCGGCATATTCTCCGCGATCCCCGTTCGCTGACGATCACGATACTGATGCCGATACTGATGACCCTTTTGTACGGGTACGCCGTCAATCTCGATATAAAAAATATCAAGCTGGCGGTGCTGGACTATGACAACTCGGCGCCTTCGCGCGAACTACTCAGCAGTTTCTACACCTCGGGATATTTTCTGCCGCCATCGGAACAAGTCTCTCTGACCGATCCCGAACGGATGCTGAAATCCGGCGATGCCAACGCGGTTCTGGTCATTCAACCGGGATTCGCTGAAGCAGTCGACGAGATCGAAGCCAATCCCGCCGCGTTTTTCGGCGATGGAGACACATATCAACTGGGGATCGTTATCGACGGTTCCGACGCCAACGTCGCCGCGGCCGCCTCAAGCTATGCCGGTATTATTATCCTGCAGTATATCAAACAAAAACTTCCGCCCGGTTTTGAGATTCCCGGCGTGAATATTTCGCAACAGGTGCTCTACAATCCGGACCTGAAATCATCGCACTTTTTCGTACCGGGACTGATTGCCATTATCCTGATGATGATTTCCGCCTTACTGACCTCGATTACCATCACTCGTGAGAAGGAAACCGGAACCATGGAGCAGTTGCTTACCTCGCCGGTCACCCCACAACAGATTATTGTCGGCAAAGTCCTGCCGTATGTGTTTCTGGCATTGTTGGATGGCATTCTCATTCTGATATTCGGCGTGTTTCATTTCGGTGTGCCTTTTACCGGATCGGTGATATTGCTGTTCGTATTCATGACCGTGTATGTCGTCGCGGCGCTGTCAATCGGTGTTTTGATATCAACCCTGGCCCGCACTCAGCAGGTGGCAATGATGGCCGCAATACTGGTGACAGTGCTTCCGTCGGTCATGCTGTCGGGATTTATTTTCGAGGTCAAGATGATGCCGGATTTCCTGCAATATGTTACATACATCATTCCCGCCCGTTACTTTGTGGTGATAATCCGCGCAATCATGTTGAAAG
The DNA here is from genome assembly GCA_964628115.1 of uncultured Ignavibacteriaceae bacterium. Lineage (GTDB taxonomy): Bacteria > Zixibacteria > MSB-5A5 > GN15 > PGXB01 > JAFGAL01. The sequence goes on from CAZVNK010000091.1 coordinate 7,836, forward strand.
GCGCGGGGATGATGGAATTGTGGCCGCAGGCGGCGGCACTGGTGGTGATGACTCTGGCGTTGCTGGGCATATCGGCCAAACGCTTCAAACTGAAAATAGGGTAAACCATGATACGTACGATTACAGCCATGATACGCAAGGAATTTCTGCAGGTCCGGCGCGACCCGATCATGCTGAGAATGCTGTTTATCATGCCGCTGGGAATGCTGTTACTGCTGGGATATGCCGTCACTACCGACGTTCGACGTATCGACACCGCCGTTTACGATTTCGACAACAGCTCGCATTCTCGTGCATACGTGCGTTCGCTTTCGCCGGGTGAATACTTTATCACGTCAAGCGATAAACTGCCGTTGTTGAAAATCAACCGGGCATTCAAAGAGGGATATCGCAATGCGGCGCTGATCATACCGGAGGATTTCGCCGACAAAATCGACGACCGTCAACCGGTCACGGTCGGACTGATGCTCGACGGAGCCAATGCCAACACCGCGTCGATATCTCTGGGATACGCAAGCATTATCACCAAGCAATTCAACGAACGCGTACTGGGGATCAAACCGTCGATATCGCTTCGCGAAAAAAAGCTGTATAATCCCGAGGGGGAATCGGTGTATTTCATGGTACCGGGAATCGTGGCGGTTTTGCTGACCCTGATCACGGTCATGCTGACTTCGATGGCAATCGTCCGCGAACGTGAGGACGGGACACTGGAACAGTTGATGGTTACTCCGATTGCAACATCGGCGTTGATTCTGGGAAAAACCATTCCGTTCGCCCTGATCGGCTTTTTGGTCATGTCGATCGGGTTGGCGTTCGGGATTATCTGGTTCGGTATTCCCTTTGCCGGTTCATGGCCGCTTCTGTATTTTCTGGCACTGGTGTATCTGTTCACGACATTGGGCGTGGGGATGTTTATTTCGACCGTCACCAAAACCCAGCAACAGGCCATGTTCTTCGCCTGGTTTTTCAGCATTTTCGCCATTCTGACCGGGGGACTGTTTATCCCGATCGCCAACATGCCCCAGGTGGTGCAATATCTCACCTATCTTAACCCCCTGCGTTACTTCATGGTTATTGTCCGAGGAATTATGATGAAAGATGCATCGCTGGAAATTCTTGCTCCCGAGGCACTCGCGATGGTGGCTTTCGGCCTGGTGGTTTTTACGCTGTCATGGATGCGATTCTCGAAGCGGGTCAGTTAGCGACGCCGGTGAAACAAGCACCCGTTTCTCGATGAAACAGATGTATTTTATTAATCCGCACCGAAAACTTGAT
>CAZVNK010000092.1:0-9013 GCA_964628115.1 uncultured Ignavibacteriaceae bacterium
GTTTTGGAAAAAATTCGGGCAGGCTGGTCGTGTCAGTCAGGTTGAAGTGCAATGCTGCCGAATACCGTTGAGGATAAAAGCCAGGGCCATATTGAAATAGGCGTCGGCATAGTACACGTTCAGCTTGATCGCCTCTTCCAACTCGATTACGGCGCGCTTGCAGGAATTGGTCTCGAGGCACAATTCGCCCAGATTGTTGCGATAGTCGGCAAAATGCGGTTTGAGTTCGACCGCCTTCCCGGCGGCATCCAAAGCGGCATCGACATTGCGCAAGGCCAGTTCCGCCTGCGATAGCGAAAAATACGCCTGGTGGAATTTCGGGCGCAAAACGACGGCGGTGGACAGCAACTGCCGGGATTCGGCATACATTTTTTTATACAGCAGGGTGGCGCCGAGATTGTACATCAAATCGGGATTTCCCTGTTCGGCGACGTCCTTGAACGTGTTCAGCAGGTATTCGAGTTCCGATTTTTTCCGGCTGTGGGTGGATTTCACTATTTCCAGGACTTCTTCATCGCGAATCTCATCCGCATGCGGCAAGACGCTGGCATCGAGCAGTTCACCGTTGACGAACAGCGACGTCTGAATAACCCCCTGGCTGGTATCGTTGGTGGTCTTGATTAAAAATTCTTTTTCATTCTCAACGATACGACTGCTTAGATTATACAATTCCATGCCTTTCTCCCTGCTTCATCCGATCGATCGAGCCAATCATATCCAGCAACAGCACTCCGATCCGCATTACGGCGATGAACTGCCGTTGTCATCACTCAGCTGGGTATACAGTAAAATGGCGGTCGACACCGCACCGACCAGAGTCACTATTTCCGTGACCGATCCCAATCCGAACAAACCGCCCTTGCGACGCGGCAGAATAACGGTATCCTCGGGGCGAATAAAATAGCGTCCCGGTGATCCGGTTTCCTGGTATTTTTTCAAATTGACCTTAACGCTCTGGGTTCGCAGACCGTCCTTCGTCACCACCGTTGCGCGTTTCAGATCGGCGCTTTCGGTCGGCCCACCGGCCAGCGCGACCGCATCGAGCAGGTCGAGATTTCGTTCGAAAGTAAGCACTCCCGGCGTGTTGACTTCTCCGATGACATAAAAAATGCTTTTCGTCTCGGCGCGATCCGTAATCGTTCGCGAGGGAACGCCGCCGACCGTGCGCGGGATTTCAATCGTGTCGTCGGCGTACACTTTCGGAAGTTGAGCGCGCTGTCCGGACGACATCATATTCGAAACGTTGACGATTTCCACATCACCGGCTCGCTCGCCGCCGCGAATAATGGTTACGCGGGACAGGTCGCCGGTTTCCTCGACCCCGCCGGCTTCATTGATCAATGTCCAAAGATCGGGAATTTGTTCGAAGGCGTATTTTCCGGGATTGCGAACCTGTCCCGAAACGAAGACTTTTTGAAAGCCGTACTGGGTAACCCGCACCACGGCCTGCGAGATGGCTTTATTGTATCGAGAAATCTGCTTGACGATTTGCCGTTCCAGCTCCGCGGTGGTCAAACCGGCGGCTTCGATTTCGCCGATAACATTCAGTGATATTTTTCCGTCCTGGCTCACCTTGACGGCGGCGTCAAGAGAATTGTCCTGCCAGAAACTGACCTGCAAAACATCGTCGGGACCGATCCGATAGGATTCATCGGCGTACGTCATGGTCGCCGTCACCAGTCCCACGAATAACATGAATGCGGCAAAGGCGGTCAGACGGCCACTCGATTTATGGCTTTTAGAGTAAAACACTGAATTCTCCATCCCTGGTTCACCTCTTATTCATTCGGCAATAAGGCCGAATGTGTTAAGGCCCCGACGGGGCCGGATCGCGCTGAAAATCCGTTTTTCTCTTACGCCGGATCGGTTACCTGCATCGGCGCCAGCCGGGTCCGATTCCGTCCTTCGGATTTCGCCTTGAGCAGAGCCATATCGGCGGCATGAATCAACGCATCGGCGTTTTCGGCATCGGAGGGATATACCGCCCCACCGATGGATACCGAATACGCCAGCTTTTCTTTCAGGCCGTCCACGATACACGGCGAACCACCGATTTTGTCGCGAATGCGTTCCATGAAGATACGCGTGTTGTCCCGGTCGGTTTCAGGCATTATCAGGCAGAATTCATCGCCGCCATAGCGCGAAACGATATCATTGGAACGCACCGAAGACGTCAGTTCACCGGCAAAGGCTTTCAGCAGGCAATCACCCGCCAGGTGTCCGTGTTTATCATTCACTATTTTCAAATCGTCGATATCGATAATAATCAGCGACAGCGGACGCACATAGCGGCGGGCGCGGTCGATTTCCTCGCCGATGCGTTTGATAAAGAACCGGAAATTATACAATCCGGTCAGTCCGTCGGTGTACGACATGGCCTCGGTTTCTTCAAAAAGTCGAACGTTCTCGACCAGGGCCTGGGTTTCAACCCGAAACGTTTTCAGTCGACTCGACACATCATCGACGACTTTGCGTCCATTCCATGCCAGAAAGGCTTTGCGGTTGCCACCCCACGGCATGGTGGTCAGGTACTGCAGGTCGGTTTCCTTCAGTTTGTCCAGGCATTTGGCGGCGCCATCGAATTTCCCCAGATCCTTAAGACTGCATATCTTGCCCGTCTCGATCCGGCTTATAATGCGGTCAAGCTCCTTGCGACAGTTTTTTTCCATTGCGTCGCTGACATTCCAGTTGACGGCGATTTCGGTTTGTTCGTCCTGCTCCGGGCGAACGTAAAATATCATTTTGGTAAACCGGCAATCCCGCCGTAACATTCCCACCAACTCCGACGCCAGGTGTCGGCTGTTTTTTATTTTCAGAAGACGTCCCAGCTCGTGCCCGCCAAGCCCCTCGGACTGCTGGGCCGTTCGATTGCGGCTGGTTTCCAGATTCTTCATCCGAATTTCATAATTGCGCAACTGCTGTTCCTGTGCTCCCATGTAATACGCGGTGGAAAGATTGAACGCCAATGTCATGGAAAGAAACCGCAGAGAAGGATCATCGAGCGAGAGGTCGGACTCGATGAAATATAATCCGTACAACTGGTCCTTGACATATACCGGGAAATAATAGGTCAATCCCAGATCGGCAAGCATGGTCAGGTATTCGGGACGGAGTATGTTTTTCAATGTCGAGATAGCGTCGATTTTACTGCCGGCCTGAAGCGTACTCTGGATGTGCTGATTCAGTCGCAGGCGCAATTCATTTCGGTTTAATCTCTTGAGGCCGTTGGCGTAATTCAGTTCCAGATGTCCCTTATATGATCGCAGAAAAATAATTTTGTCACAGTGCAGATGGTTCTTGAGAATGTGTGACACTCGCCCGGCAACATCCTGAATTCTCCCCCGCCGCAAATTGTTGGTAAACGCGGTCAGCAAATCATCGACGGCTTTTGGATCGAGTGCAATGATATCTTTTCGCGTCCGATGCCGCGTTAAAAGCAGGGCCGACAGGATGACGACCAGCACGCTTAATGCTATTATTAAGATAGTTTCCAGCATATACTTATATAGTTTTTCCTAATAAAAGTTACTATATAAAAACTCAAAGTCAATTATTTTATCAGTAACTTTTCCAGTGCCGGCGGGCGAAACGGAAACGGGAGCGGCGCAGGACGAGACGGTGTTTGCGAAGGATGGTAAAGATCCCCCACCATCCCGGGCGATTCCCGGGAAGAGATTCCTCGATAACCACAGCCAGTTCGGATATGGTCAGGAAGGGGTCTTTTTTAACGGAATCCAGCACCAGGCTTTCGATCCGGTCGAAGGCGGAATCCAGCGGCCTTCGTGAATTGGCGGGAGTGCGAACCGGTCCGGGCGTGTCCTGCAGGCCGGGCAGTTCCTCAATCGTGGTTTTGACGGGTGCTATGTGTTCTTTTTTTTTTTCGGACGTTGATTCGGGCACGGCGCCGAATCCGGATTTTGCGGTATTGACGCTTTCGTAGGCGCTCAGGATATTGTCGAATTCCAGAAGTTCGTAGATTTCATACACGTTCGGGACAAGATTGGCCAGTTTGATATCGCCGCCGTTTTCGCGAACCTCTTTGATCCGGGAGATAAAAATGCCCCAGCCCGCCGAAGAAATGTAATCGACACCCGCCAGGTCGAGCACCACTTTAAAACGACTGCGCTTGTACAGACGGTCGAGGACCTCTTCAAGCTGGGTCGCGGTAAGTGTGTCGATAACGCCGTCGACCCGCACAATGGACAGGTCATCCTGACGGCCGCCTTCGGAAACCGATATCCTGATATTCTCCATAACGCTGTATTATAGCTATTTTACGGGTCTTTTCTCAACAAAAAAAACACAAATATTGCATTGAAATCACAGAAAAACGGCCGTTTGGTCAGGATTCAACCGTTTCGGAGTCAAGTGCGGACTTTTTTTCGGATGCCGAAGTGACCACGATGAACGTGATATCGTCGTTTTGCTCGGCGGCTCCGGCATGGCGGTCGATATCGGCCAGAATGTCCGCCGAGATTTCCGCCGGCGGTTTCAAGGAATTGGTCGCAATCTGCCCGTTAAAATATTCCACCAGCCGATCCAGCCCGTATTTGTGTCCGCTTCGATTCATGGATTCGGTGATACCGTCGGAATACACGAACAGCAGATCGCCGTTTTTAATGGAGACTTCCTGCTCGCGCAGTTTCCCGGCGAAGCTGTTCGGTTCGTACATCACTCCCAGCGGCGGCCCCTGGGGATTTATCAACGCGGTTTTCTTTTTGCCGTAACTGCAGAAAATCAGAGGATTATGCCCGGCCGAGACGAAATTCATTTTGCCTTTGGCGACATTGTAGACGCCGAGGAAGATAGTGATAAAGATGCCCGGTGGAATATCTTCCATAATATAGTCGTTGACACTGACGAGGATTTCATGCGCGGAGCGTCGTTCCCGGGCAACGATGCGAATCACCGTGCGCAACATCGACATGACCAGCGACGCCGGTATCCCCTTCCCGCTTACGTCGGCAACCAGCAGGCAGTAATGCTCCTTGTCAATGGCGAAAATGTCATACAGGTCGCCGCCGACATGATAGGCGGCGCGATAAAAGGCATGCAATTGCAGTCCGGGTATGTCCGGGAGTTTCCCGGGAAGCAGGGTTTTCTGAATCTGACTGGCGACCTCGATTTCCTTGGCGAGACGCTCGCGCTCGACGATATTGTCGCGATCACGCCGGAGGCGACTCATCATTTCATTTAACGCCTTGGAGATTTCGAAAAACTCCTCGATTCCCTCCAGCGGAAGTTCGGTTTCGATATCGCCGGCGCTGAACCGCCGCACCCGCTGGGTGATGCGTACGATCGGGCTGACGAAATAATTCGACAGAAGATATATCCCACCGATTCCCAGCGCCAGTCCGACGATCATCAACAGAATCGCCTTATGACGCTCGGCGTTGATAATCGCATCCAGTTGTCGCGAGGTGTAGGACATGTACACGTAGCCGATGGTGTCATTCCGCTCCGTGATGGTCGAGACCAGATAATCGGTGGCCTCGGGATCATCGACCAGTTTCTGCGAAACGCCGATCAGCGTAATGTCGACGTCCTGAGGCTGATTGTATTGTTTGCGCAGGTTTCTGATATCACGACTGTCGGCAAGAATGACATTATCGGCATTGGTCAGAACGATTTTGATGATTTCCTGATTGGCCTCGACATAACTGACCACCAGTTCATCGAATTCGACGTCGGAGCGGCGGTTGATGATATGCCGTGCGGCCTGATCGGCCACCGTCTTGGACAGCGAACCGACTATGTCGTTGAGGTGTTCACGCACCGTCGTGGCGGTGCGGGTCTCGATAAAGATATAAGCCCCGGCAATGATCGTCAGCATAATAAGCAACGTATACAGCGAGAATTTGACCCGCAGAGTAAACATCCGCCCCAGAAACAGCCGCGCCCATTCCGGCTGGCGGGAAATCATCTTGGTCATGCGCAGTTCGTTGAGACCGGGGCTGGAGAGATATTCGACCGAATCCATGATCTTGTTGATCATGTAAAATCCAAGCCCCCCCTTGCGGGCCGATTCCACCAGTTTTTTCAAATCCAATTTTCCCGTTCCGTCGGGCTGGAACGACCGCCCGTTGTCCATCAGGGAAAAGACGATGCGTTTTTTGAAGATGATAACGCGGATACGGATGACACCTTTTTCATAGAGATAGGCATGACGGATGATGTTTGAGGCGCCCTCCTCGATCGCCAGGATGACCGCGCTGACGTCCTTGCGGGCGAGTCCAGCGTTGATGCAGTTTTCCCTGACCAGCGTCAAAATCGACGGCAGGCTGGTATCGACCGCCGGGTATTCGGCGTTTATTTCCTTTATCGGCCGTCCAAACATCTTATAGCAAGGTATCGGAATGTTGGTTTATTCTCAATATAAAACTGATAGCGCTCAGGGGCGGGTATTATTCTTCGGGATTCAACCGGAGTTTAGCCTGCTCAATGTTATTGATGGTATTGACGTTGCCGGGATAGTACTGCAGAACCTCCTGCCACATTTCAATCGCCTGCTGGTACTCACCATCACGGAAATGTTCAAGCGCGTTCAAATATATCTGCCAGACCCGCTCGTCTTTCTGCAGGTCTTCAAGGTCGGTTACTTCTTTCATGACGGCGGAGATTCTCGACAGGTATTCATTCGCCACCCGGTTTCCGGGATCGAGCGCCACCACCTGATCGAATCGTCGCTTGGCCGCCGACAAATTCTTGATCGTGTACAATTCGGTTCCCTCGGCGATCAGCCCGGAGATGGTGATTTCTTTCCTGACGTCTTCGACCGCCTGTTTAACCGCCACGTTTCCGGGGGCCAGAGTCAACACCTGATTGTAAATCATCAGCGCATCGGTAAATCTCCGTTCCTTTTCCGCGTTTTTTCCTTCGACGGTAAGCTGTTCGATACGCTCGGCTCGTTTTCGGGCAATACTGCTTTTCAACTCCGCAAAACGCCGATCGTTGGGGAAATTAATCCGTCCCTGTTCGGCGATTTTCAAGGCGGCGTCGAGAGAACCCTGCTGGTACATGGACTCGGCCTGCCGGAAATAACCGTCGGCCAATGAGCGATCCTGTTCCGCTCGAGTCATTTCCTCGTGCGCCAGTTCATCCTCGGTCTCGATTCGTCGCGCCAACTCGTCAATGCGGTTTTTCGTTTGCTGATCGTTTTCATTATACGCCAAAGCGCGCTGGTAATAGGCATAAGCGGAATCGATTTGTTGCGAATCGTAGAAATCATCGGCGATGTTTTTATACAGTTCAAACTGTCGCTGTCGGTCATCGAGGATGAGATAACTTCCGCGCGCACTTTCCAGTTCGGCTTCCACACGCATGCGCTCCGAGACCGGCGTGCCGAATTTGATCGACAATCCGATCCGATGTGAATCGGTGATATCGTTGATAATGCGATAGGCGTAATCGAAACGCAGGCGGTTGTAGTACACGCCCAGGCCGAATGTCAGATTTTCGCGGTCGAAACCGGTGCGGAACGCGACCAGTTCGCGATAAATCGATTCCACGCCGAGATGCAGTTTGGTAGCGCGATATTCCGGTTTTTCCAATGCGATCACGGCATTGTTGCTAAAATCGGGACCGATTTTAATATCACGAAAACCAACGCCAATCTGTACCGACATCGGCGTGATTTCCAGATTGCCGCTCAGACGCAGACGCGGCGCGATGATATCCTGAAAGAGAATACCCGCCGAGATATGGGGTGTCACGCGCGCCATGAATGACAAATCCATGCCGACACCGTAGGTCGAATTATCCCCCAGCGACTGATTGACGAGTTTGAGTGCGGTTCCGAACGAATACCCGCCCTGAAGCTTGCGACCGTATGCCAAAATCATCTGCCCGGTGGAATAGGACATTTTGCCGAGTTCGAATCCATCGTTCATGATCGGAATGTCGCCGGTTCCCAGATGCATGTAGGAGACACCGAAACCGCCCCATGAGGCATGCGGATACACCAGCGACACGACGTCGTAGATGGTGCCTTCGAACAGCGTAACGTGCATGCCCTCGACTTCCTGTTCGTCGAGCCAGGCCAGCGCGGCTTGATTCCAGTATACGGCGGTGGCATCATCGGCCAATCCGACAAAACCGCCTCCCATACCGAGCGCCCGCACTCCCGCGCCGAGCGAGAAGGTCGATTCGCGTCCGGCATCGGCGGCAAAAACCGTACTACCGAGCAGGACGAACAGCAGGCAGAATACCAGGCTATGGGTGTACCGGGTTGTCATTTTAACACCGCCACTTTGAACCGGTTGAATGTCTCGCCGGTGTTTTTATTATTCAATACGAGAATGTACACACCGTTGAGGACAGTATGCCCTTCCCCGTTTTTGCCGTTCCAGGTTATTTCGTTGGTTCCCGCCATGCCACCGTTACTTCCTGCGAAAAACGACATTTCGATCACTTTTTCGCCGGTCAGAGTAAACAGGATCAGTTCCATATCGGAGTCACGGTCGAGATAATACGAAAAGCGCGCCATTTCGACGTCGGGATTGAACGGATTTTTCCACATCGTGATTTCTTTGGAGCCGGGCCGGGTTACGACGAAATTGGCGCCGATATCAAACGCCCCGCCGAATTCCCCCATAACCGTAACCGGCTGGCCGATCCGGGGACCGGATGCATAGACTGCGCTGATATCGCGGCTGTCAATGGCGATGGAAAACTCCTTGAGTGTAATGACATCGGCAAACGCCGCGCTGAACACGAGCTGACGGGTATTGCCGGGCATAATGACAAAGTCGTCGAATTCCGTGGTCAGGCGGTCGTTTTCCATCACGCTGAAACTCATCTGAGTCGAATTTTCATAAAACCCCGTCCGGTCTTCGACAATGATCCCGTCAGGGGTGATCAGCATTTCAAACTTGTCGCGAATTTCGACAATCATCGATTCCAAACTGACGGCATTGATAGATCCTTCCGCGCTGTTGCGAAGGGTCATCGAGAATAAAGCGGTTTCCTGTCCCTCGACGATCAGGGGACTTTGTTCCGCCTTTCCGGTGATAAT